>NZ_CAXRDQ010000082.1:0-16141 GCF_964229365.1 Abyssibacter sp.
AGTCCGGCGGCCCGCTGTCGCACACCGCCATTCTTGCCCGCAGCCTGGGCATTCCGGCGATTGTCGGACTGCATGGGGCAAGGCGGCTGCTGGAAGATGGTGAGGCGCTGATCGTTGACGGTCATGCCGGTCATGTCGTCGCCGCGCCTGCCCGGATCACGCTGGACTTTTACGCCCGCCGCCGGCAACGCGATGCCCGCTACCGGCGCATGCTGCTGCGCCTCAAGGACGAGCCCGCCACCTCCAAGGACGGTCAGAGGCTGCGCCTGCTGGCCAATATCGAACTGCCCAGCGACGTGAGCCAGGCACAGGAGGTCGGCGCCGAGGGCATCGGGCTGTACCGCACCGAATTCCTGTTCATGAACCGGGACGAGCCACCGGGCGAGGAAGAGCAATACCTTGCCTATCGCGAAGTGATCGCCGCCGTCGATGGTCCGGTGACGATTCGCACGCTGGATCTGGGCGCGGACAAGCAGTCCGACGCGGTCCGGGTGTCGCAGGCAACCAATCCGGCGCTGGGGCTGCGCGCCGTGCGCCTGTGCCTGCGGGACCGCAACCTGTTCCGTACCCAGCTGCGCGCGCTGCTGCGGGCGGCGACCGCTGGTCAGGCACGGATCATGATCCCCATGATCTCCAACATCTTCGAACTCCGGCAATGCCTGCAGCTGATCAACGATATCAAGCGCGAACTGGCTGCCGAGCAGCGAGAATTCAACGAGCATGCCCAGGTGGGCGCAATGATCGAGGTGCCCGGCGCCGCGCTGGCCGCGCCCTGGCTGGCGCGCGAGTGCGAGTTCTTCTCCATCGGCACCAACGATCTGATCCAGTACACGCTGGCCATCGACCGCGTGGATGATGAGGTCAACTATCTCTACGACCCATTGCATCCGGGCGTGCTGCAACTCATCCGGCGCACCATCGAAGCGGGTCGAGACGCCGGCATTCCGGTGTCCATGTGCGGCGAAATGGCGGGCGACACCCTGCACACCCGGCTGCTGCTGGGCTTGGGTTTGAGCGAATTCTCCATGCACCCGGCCAGTGTGTTGGAAGTCAAACGAATCATCCGCGATTCACATCTGGGCGAGCTGCGCAGCCGCACCGATGCGCTGCTGGCCAGCACCGATCCCGATGCCGCACGCCAGATCATCGATCAGATTGCCGCGATGTAACCCCGGTTTGCCGTAAAGACCGATCGCCACCCGGCTTGACGCCACATTGGCCGCTGCTCCGGCGCCACAAGCTGCGTAAAATGCCGCTCAGTCTCCGGGAGCACCTTCATGGCCGAAGCGGCTGAGCAACAAACCGCAGAACATCGGCTGGAGCGTCTCCGGGACGCGCTGGACAGTGGTCGGCTGGTGCCGGTCCGGCGCATTCTCAAATCCCTGCATCCTGCCGAAATCGCTCGCCTGCTGGAGTCGCTGCCGCATGCCGAGCGCAAGGTTGTCTGGGGCGTCGTCGATGTTGATGACCAGGGTGAGGTGCTGCTGCATGTCAATGACGAGGTGCGCGCCGCCCTGATCCAGGGCATGGACCCGGAAGACATCATCGCCGCGGCCCGCGATCTGGATATCGACGATCTCGCGGACTTTGTTGATGACCTCCCCGAGACGCTCACCGAGCAGGTGCTGCGCTCCATGGACCTGGCCAATCGCCAGGCCCTGGAGAAGGTCATGTCCTATGCGCCGGACACGGCGGGCGGCCTGACCAACACGGATACCGTCACCATCCGGCCAGATGTAACCCTGGACGTCGTGCTGCGCTACCTGCGGCTACGCGGCTCGTTGCCCGAGCACACCGACGTTATCTACGTGGTAGATCGCTACGGCCGCTTCATCGGCGGGCTAAACCTGGAGCGGTTGCTGACGCACGACCCCAGCGTGCGCGTGGCCGAAGCCATGGATACGGAACTCGAACCGCTCGCGGACGATTTGCCAGCACGGGAAGTGGCCCAGCAGTTTGAAAACCGCGACCTGATCTCCGCGCCCGTGGTGGATGCGCATCGCCTGCTCATCGGCCGGATCACCATCGATGACGTGGTCGATGTCATCCGGGACGAGGCCGAACACAACCTGATGAGCATGGCTGGACTGGACGAGGAAGAGGATATCTTCGCGCCCGTCGCCGCCAGCGCGAAACGGCGCGCCGTCTGGTTGGGCATCAATTTGCTCACCGCGCTGCTGGCGGCTCAGGTCGTTGGATTGTTTGAGCATGTCATCGACCAGGTAGTGGCGCTGGCCGTGCTGATGCCCGTCGTCGCCAGCATGGGCGGCATTAGCGGCAGCCAAACGCTGACACTGATGATTCGGGGCTTGGCGCTGGGTCAGATCGGCGGCGGCAACACGCGGTCGCTGCTACGCAAAGAACTCGCAGTCGCCGCGATCAACGGCGTGCTCTGGGCCCTGGTTGTCGCCGCGATCGTGCTGGTGTGGTTCAGAAACCCGACATTGGGCGCGGTCATTGCGCTGGCAATGATCATCAACCAGCTTTTCGCCGCATTCTCGGGGTTTGGCATCCCGTTGATCCTGCGAAAACTGAACATCGACCCCGCACTCGCGGGCAGCGTGGTGCTGACCACCATTACCGACGTGGTGGGTTTTTTCGCTTTTCTCGGGCTAGGTGCGCTGCTGTTGCTCTAACCCGGCGTCCACCGGAATCACCGAGTTCAGCCCCCGACCTGCCGCAGACCGATTGCGGACCAACGCTCTACCGTGCGGACGGTCGCTCCACGCTGCACTTTCTTGAGCGCCGGAGCATATGCTTCGTTTCTGGTCGCCCCCAGTGCCTTACAGAGCCACGCGACGGCGTCTGCGTGATCTCGACTCGCCTCTGCCTCAACGTGCAGTTCCAAGAGCCTGTCCCGCGCGAGGTCCGTGACCTCGCGATCACGCAGGAAATCATGAATCATCAAGTTGGCGCCGACACGCACGAGCACCGGTTCTTCGGCAGACAACATGTTCTTGACACGCAGACGCCGCAGCTCATCAACCGATGAAGCCTGTTCTGTACCCCGCCCTATAACGAGATTCCACTTTTGATGGTTCTCCAGCGACGTCAGTGCGGTGCTCACGTTGCGGTGGAGCTTCTTATCCTTGTGCTCCATTTTCTTTCGGTAAGCGTTTTCGATTCGCTCGAGCAAAGGCCGGTACCGCTCTTGCCCTGAGTAGGCCAGCGCATGGACCAGCCACGCACCCTGCTCGACCTCTGCCGCATCCAGGTCGCCCTTTTCAACCAGTTGCTGCAAATCCGATGCAATCGGATCAAACAACCGCGGATCACCGATACCACTCCACTTCAATTGCTCAACCAATTGCTTGATGTGATCTGGTACGGCCCGGTATTGCGTCAGATAGCGATCAACCTCTTGATCCGTCACGTCCGAACTTGCAAATACCACGCTGCCGGCAAGCACCATGCAGGTCGCTAGCAACAACTTGTACCGTCGTGCCATGGACTCGGCTTTCATCACTCCCCCCAAGCTCTAAAAATGAAACGCCAGCACCAAGGACTGCGTGCTCGGCTTATAACCAATGTGCAAACGCCGCTGCTGCCGCCGCAACTCACGGAGTTCGCGGTTGGCAGAGACGAGCGTTGAAACACTGCCTCCCACCACCAGACCGCCCACGACCGCACCGATCGCAGCGCCGGCCCATTCAAGTTCGGTTTCGTTTTGCTGAGTGTCTTCGTTGTATACCGTCTCCGCGGACGATGCGGTCGCCAGTACGCCACCGGCAATGATCACTCCACCAATGACGAGGCCCGTGATCGCCGCAGTACGGCGTTCTGCAGCCCGTTCTAAGCGGTTCGCGAGTTCGGCTCGCGCACTTGTTTGCAAGGCGCTTTCAACGTCGTCCGACACGCTTTGGGCTAGTGCGGCCGGCGACCATGTGGCAGCAATGCATACCAGCGCCAGCGCAGGAAAAATCTCTCGGAAATTCAAGCCACCCCCCTATCAGTGGTAATTACTGTTATTTGCGAAATCCGACCTGCGTTGGTCACACGGCGTCGGCTCGCGCGAAAACGGCGCGGCACAAGAACCTGACATGAGAAATGCGCTTAGCACTGAACCCGCCCGGGTGGATCCAGCGGATCATTCCTAAGACTCTGCGAGCACCTGCGGACAACCCGCACAGAGTGTCGCGATTAATCCAGGAAACCCCAGACAGCCTTGAACCTTGCCCCAGCGATTACTTTAGCAGCCGGTGGCCTTGGAGATCGAGCCCCTGGAAACTGAAAAATTCCGGCTACTCCTGATGGCCGGGCCGGCCCCGCAGGAGATTCAGGCATCAAGCACCAGGGCTAGGAAGCCATCGCCCTCAGCTCTGGGAGCTCGTCGCCCTGCGCGACGAAGGTCAGTGCCACACCGTTATTGCAGTAGCGCTTTCCCGTCGGCTGCGGACCATCGTCGAACACGTGGCCCTGATGTCCACCGCAGCGAGTGCAGTGATATTCGGTGCGCGGCAGGATGAGCTTGAAGTCCCGCTTTAAGCCCACCGCGCCTTCGAGTGTGTCGAAGAAACTTGGCCAACCGGTGCCGCTTTCGAACTTCATGCTCGCATCGAACAACGGCTGGAAGCAGGCCTTGCAGATGTAGGTCCCGGCCCGCTTCTCCTGGTTCAGGTCGCTGCTCCAGGGACGTTCGGTCCCGTCCTTGAACAGCACGCGAAATGCGGCGTCATCATCGAGAATCTTGCGCCATTCACGTTTTGAAAGATCTAGTTCAACGTCCATATCGTCCTCGCTGTTGGCGTGAACCGCAGGCGCTGTCACGCCTAGTGCAAGTACGGCCTTGAGAATATCGCGTCGTTTCATCATGAAGCCAATGCTGTTCGGTCAAACCGGTGGGGATTGCTTTATGAGACCGGGCGTTACGGTCACAATTCTCAGACTGTTCACTTCGGACCACAAACCCAGATGGATGTTGCCCTGCTCGAATCGATTAACAACGCTCCGGATGAAATCTGGTTGCTCGCACGCATAGTGCTCATCGCCACGCTGACCTGGATCACGCTGCGGCTGACGCGGCGTGTCATGCACCAGCTCATCGACCGCAAGCTGCTGACCGGCCGTGGCGAAATTGCCTTTCGGGGCATTAGCCGTGTCATCGTGCTGCTCATCGCCGGCCTGTTCATGCTCGAGCAACTGGGCGTGTCCACGGGCACCGTCTGGGCGGCAGTCTCCGCCGTGCTGGTGATGATCGCGGTGGGCTTTGTCGCCGTCTGGAGCGTGCTCTCCAATGCGCTGTGCTCGATGCTGCTGCTGATCTACGCGCCGTTTCGCGTTGGCGACGAAGTGGAATTGGTGGACCCGGCGAATGGCTTCAAGCTGGCCGGCCGGGTGATCGACCTGAACATGCTGTTCGTCACCTTGCGTGAAACCATCACCAGCGCCGACGGCGAACGCGAAGATGTGACCCTGCGTCTGCCCAACAACCTGTTCTTCCAGCGGGGGATTCGCAGCCGTCCCGGACGCGCAACCGTGCCGCTCAGTGATGCCCACGGACTCACCACCGTAGCCGCCAAGAAATCGGTCTGAGCCGGCCGCCCGAGTCGTCGGCCAGTCGCGTTACTGACCGGCGACCGTCATGCCATCGATAAGGACGGAACCGGTACGGCAATTGCCGCGAACATCGACATCCCGCCCAACCGCGCGGATGTTCTTGAGCATGTCGGCTAGATTGCCGGCCACCGTGATCTCATCCACCGGCTCGCAAATGGCGCCGTTGCGCACGACAAAGCCGCTGGCACCGCGCGAGTAATCACCGTTCACC
Organism: Abyssibacter sp.; assembly: GCF_964229365.1. Lineage (NCBI taxonomy): Bacteria > Pseudomonadati > Pseudomonadota > Gammaproteobacteria > Chromatiales > Oceanococcaceae > Abyssibacter > Abyssibacter sp. Next base: position 5,768 of record NZ_CAXRDQ010000082.1, read on the forward strand.
AGGTTCAAGCCCTGGCCCATCAATTCAGTCACGAGCAGGCCATCGCCCATCTCAGCCAGCAGGCCGTCTAAATCCAACTTGCCGGGCTCGATGACGACATTGGCGGGGCCACCCGCGTTGCCCGTGGTCTCCAAACCCAGGCGCCGCGCCGAGTAACTCCCGAGCAGATAGCCCTGCAATACGCCCTGCTCATCGACTAAGGTGCGATCACTCATTGCCACGCCTTCGCTGTCGAAGCTGCGGCTGCCCGCAGCCCGTGAGAGAAACGGACGCTGGGTGATCCGGATACCAGGCGCCAGTACCTGCGTGTCAACCGCATCCAGCAGAAACGAGGCGCGCCGGTAGAGGTTGCCGCCGGAGATGGCGGCAAGAAGATGCCCGAATAGGCCGCGCGCCAGCTCAGGCACGTAAATCACCGGCATGGACGCAGTGGCGATCGAGCGCGCGCCCAGCCGTGATGCCGCCCGCTCGCCGGCCAGTTGACCGATGTCGGCGGCCGCCTGCAGATCTTCGTGCCGCCGGGCCGAGCTGTACCAGTAGTCACGCTGCATCTCGTCGCCAGACTTCGCCAGCACGGAACAGGAGAGGCTGTGTGAAGTCCCGAGGCGATGGCCGACGAAACCCTGCGTGTTCGCCAGCAAGGTCAGACCTGCGTGGGTGCTCACGGTAGCGCCTTCGGATTGATGCACGCGCGGATCGGCGGCCAGCGCAGCCGCCTCGCAGGCCAGCGCGATATCGATCGCATCGGCCACTGACAGCGACCACGGGTGGTGCAGGTCCAGGTCCGGAAAATCGCTCGCCTGCCGCGCTGCATCGGGCAGGCCGGCGTAACGGTCCTCTCCGGTGTGGCTGGAAATCGCCAGCGCCCGCTCCACCACCTCGTTCAGCGAGGCTTCCGACCAGTCGGCCGAGCTGGCCGATCCCGACCGCTGCCCGCGGTAAGCCGTGAGGCTCAGGTCGCGGTCACGCTGGAACTCCACCGATTCCACATCACCGGCGCGGACGGTCACGCTCAGCCCGACGCTAATCGACATGGTGGCGCCGGCCGACGTGGCACCCGCAGCAGTGGCCTGTTCCAGCACCCGCTGCAGGCTCGCGGCCAGTGCGTCGGGGTCGGGCAGTCGTTGATCAATGGTTTGGGTCGGCAAGCTGGTCATGCATCCTCCAGACGCTGCAGCAGGCGGGCGTGAATGCCCTCGAAGCCGCCATTGGACATCACAAGCAGGTGACGCCGCATCGGCGAAACACTGTCGTGGCCGACGGCTTGCACAATCGATTCGACCGTTTGGTGAACCTGGGCACGCGCACCCAATGGTTGCAAGGTTTCGCTCAGACTCCACCCCAGTTGGGCGGGTTCCAGCACATGAACCGCGTCGGCCCCGGCCAGACTGGCCGTGAGCGCATCGCGGTGGTGCCCCTGCTTCATGGTGTTGGACCGCGGCTCGAGTATCGCGATGATCGGCTCGTCGCCCACGCGCGCGCGCAGCGCGCGAATCGTCTCGGAAATGGCGGTCGGATGATGGGCGAAGTCATCGTAAACCACCGTGCCACCAACCTTGCCACGCGTCTCCAGCCGCCGCCGCACCCCTTCGAAGCGACGCAGCGAACCGGCCGACTGCGTGACCGTGATACCGACATGGCGGGCAGCCGCAGCGGCCGCCATGGCGTTGCGCGCATTGTGCGCGCCCAGCATGGTCCAGCTAACCTGCGCCGTAGCCCCTGCCGGATCGGTCAGTTCAAACTGCGACCAGTCCTCGCTAAGCGACCTCATCTGCCAGCCACCGGGGGCGGATAGCGGAATCTGCTCGCTCCAGCAGCCCTGGGCCAGCACGCGCGTTAACGCTTCATCGTCGGCCGGCGCCACCACCGCCCCGTGGCCCGGCACGGTGCGAATTAAATGATGAAACTGTCGTTCGATCGCAGCGAGATCATCGAAAATGTCGGCGTGATCAAACTCCAGGTTGTTGAGCACAGCGGTGCGCGGCCGGTAGTGCACGAACTTGGAGCGCTTGTCGAAGAACGCGGTGTCGTATTCATCGGCTTCAATCACGAAGAAGTCGCTACCGCCCAATCGGGCCGACACCGGAAAATTGCCCGGCACCCCACCGATCAGAAACCCCGGCTGAAATCCCGCGGATTCCAACATCCAGGCCAGAATGGAGCTGGTCGTCGTCTTGCCATGCGTGCCCGCCACGGCGAGCACCCAGCGCGATTGCAGTATGGCCTCGGACAGCCACTGCGGGCCCGAGGTGTACCGCAGGCCGCGCTCGAGCACGGCCTCGACAACCGGGTGACCACGGGACAAGGCGTTGCCGATCACGACCACATCCGGTGCGGGGTCTAGCTGCGCCAGATCCTCCCCGGGCGACACGGCGATGCCCTGCTCGGCCAGCAGCGTGCTCATCGGTGGGTACACGTTGGCATCCGAGCCGGTGACGCGATGGCCGGCCTCCCGCGCAATCAGCGCGATGCCGGCCATGAACGTACCGCAGATACCGAGGATGTGGACGTGGGCCAATACGAAGCCTCAGGCGAACGGGATCAGCACGATCCAGATCAGCAAGCCCTGCAGAATCGCCAGGCCAACGCCGGCCAGCAGATGCACGTCCAGCGCGTTCCTGAAGATATGCCCGGTGACCATCACGCTCCAAAGACCCAAGGCCAGCCATGCGGCCACTGCCGAGGACGGCGCCTGGATCGTCGAAGCGGCGTCCGGATTCTCCGCAATCTGCTGAAAGATCGGCGCAAGGGCCTGCAGGGGGAACAACGCCAGTAGCCCGAGGACGGCCTGCGTCGCGAATAGGGCGGTCAGGGTCTGGACCGTCCGCGGCGTACGCTCGCGAATCTGCAACAGGCCGATGACGAAACCGATGGAGACCAAGGTTGCGAGCAAGGTCTGCGGAATCGCCGTGAACGCCGTGGTTCCGATACCCAGCGAGAGAATATTCGCCACCAGACTGGCAGCGATACTGCCGCCAAGCAGGGTCGTCGAGTAAGGCAGGTCTTGCGGACCGCAGCGCAAAAGCAGCAAGCGGCCCAGCAATGGAAGAAATTGAGACATCGTGCGAGGAGCGCACCCGTTCGGGCGAGAACCTATAGTCTATCTGTTCACCGCAGACACAGCACTTACATGGACTTTCTTTTGATCACCGACAGCGATGCGCTGGCCGCCTACACCGGCCGCGCCCGCACCGCCACATCACTTTGTGTGGACACCGAGTTCATGCGCGAACGCACCTACTGGCCACAGCTTGCGCTGGTCCAGGTCTGCGCCGAAGGCGAGTGCGCGGTGATCGACCCGCTGGCCTTTGATGCCCGCGAAGGCCTGCGCGCGCTGTTGGGTGCGCCGGAGCAAATCAAGGTGTTCCATGCTGCGGGGCAGGATATGGAGGTGCTGCACCACACCCTGGGCATGGCGCCCGCCCCGGTTTTCGACACGCAGCTCGCGGCCAGTCTGCTCGGATACGGCGACCAGATCGGCTACGGCGCCCTGGTCGAGAAGACGCTAGGCGAGGTTTTGCCGAAGGCGTTCTCACGCATGGACTGGATGGCCCGCCCCATCGACCCGGATGCACTGGATTACGCGGCGGCGGACGTGATCTGGCTGGAGGGGGCCTACGCCAAGCTCTGCGAAGAGCTGGAACGACTCGGTCGCAGCGGCTGGCTGGACGAAGACCTCGCCGCCATCAGCCGCCCTGAACGCTGGGTGGTCAAACCGGACAACGCCTGGCGCAAGCTCAAGGGCATCCGCAAGCTCCGCCCCAATCAGCGGCATGTCGCAGCACGGGTATGCGCCTGGCGCGAAACCACCGCATTGGCGCGCAATCTGCCGCGCCGCTGGGTTCTCAAGGACGATGTCGTACTGGATATTGCCCGCCGCAAACCCCGACAGACCAGCGAACTGCAACGCATTCGAGGCCTGGAGGACAAGGCGATCGCCCGCGATGGCGAAGCCATCCTCGCGGCCGTGGCCGGCGACCAAAGCTGGCCCGACCTCGACACCAAGGATGAACGGCCGCTACCGGCAGAAGCCGAACCCGTGGTCGATGCCCTGATGGCGCTGCTGCGCCAGCAGGCACTCAGCCACCAGATGACGGCCAGTGCCATCGCGGGACGCGCGGAACTGACCCGCTTGGCCGCGGGTGATCGCGATCTCGACCTGCTGGAAGGCTGGCGCGCCCGCGTGGCCGGCGACGCGCTGGTCGCCTTCCTGACCGGCGGCCAGAGTCTGCGGATCGCGCCGGGGACGCCACCCACGCTGACGACGGTCTAGGCACGCACAAAAAAGCCCGCAGATTTGCGGGCTTCTGGTTGCCGAACGCCATTGGGCGGCCGGCCGGCCAAGAGAGACGCGGCTAACTAAACGCCCACCGCCTGCTCGATTCGGCCAAAAATTTCGTCGATCTCGCCGACACCGGTGACGGTCGAGAGCTTGCCCTGGGCAGCGTAGTAATTCACGACCGGCCTAGTCTGGCTTTCGAATACTTCCAGGCGATGGCGGATCGTGTCTTCGGTGTCATCCGCACGCTTGCGTTCCAGCAAGCGGCTCATGATCTCGTCATTGTCGACGACCAGATGAACAGCCTTTTCCAGCGGGCGCCCCAGCTTGGTGAGCATTTCATCCAAAGCCGCAGCCTGGGTATGACTGCGCGGAAAGCCGTCCAGAATGAAGCCACTGTCGGCACCGGGCGCTTCCAGCCGCTCCCGGATCATACCGACGACGATCTCGTCTGCGACCAGTTCGCCCGCTTCCATGGCGGCCTTGGCCTTCAGGCCCAGCTCGGTGCCTTCTGCCACTGCGGCCCGCAACAGATCTCCGGTCGAGATTTGCGGTGCACCATGTTTTTCCTGCAACTTCGCGGCCTGCGTGCCCTTTCCGGAACCGGGCGCGCCCAGCAATACGATTCGCATGTAGTTAGTCCGAATGTCGAATGAGACGATTGGGCGCGATTCTGCTGCCGCACACCATCAAGCCGCGCGGTGGCGGCGAACGGCAACGGTACTCTGAGCCTTTGAGAGGCGTCAATCGATCTTGCGGACTTGCGACGCCAAGCCCGCAGCGGCGACCAAAGCGCCACGCAAGTGAAATACCTTACCCGACAAGGGCTTGCGGAGCACCTCGAGAAGCCGGGATATTTCAGCACTCTCGACTAAAGTCTGCGATTTCCTACACGGCACCCGCCGGGAGGCCGCTGCATCCCACGAATGGGGACGCCCCGGCCGGTCGAATCCCAGCCGGCATTTCGATTATTCTCTTGCGCCACCCGATGCCGAGGAAACGCCCGTGCCAGGGGTGACGAACGCCTTCTACGCACAATCCGGCGGCGTAACCGCTGTCATCAACGCCTCGGCCGCCGGTGTCATCGAAACCGCGCGCCAGCATCCGGAACGCATTGGCACAGTGTTCGCCGGGCACCGCGGCATTCTGGGCGCTCTCACCGAAGATCTGATTGACACCGGGCAGGAGTCCGCCGCCGATATTGCCGCGTTGAAGGACACCCCCGGCGGAGCCTTCGGCTCCTGTCGGTACAAACTCCAGGAGATAGCGACAGATCCATCTCAATATGAACGCCTGATCGAAGTCTTCCGCGCGCACAACATCGGGTATTTCTTCTACAACGGCGGGGGCGACTCGGCGGACACCTGTCTCAAGGTGTCGCAGCTGGGTGAATCGATGGGCTACCCGGTTCAAGCGATCCACATCCCCAAGACCATTGACAACGATCTGCCCAACACCGATTGCAGCCCCGGTTTCGGCTCGGCAGCCAAATATGTCGCGACATCGGTTCGCGAGGTGGGGCTGGATGTCGAATCCATGTGCAGCACCTCCACCAAGGTCTTCATTCTGGAAGTGCTGGGCCGCCATGCGGGCTGGACCGTCGCAGCCGGCGGACTGGCGGGATCGTCGGAGGCGCAACCGCCACATCTATTGCTGTTTCCGGAAATCCGCTTCGAGGCCGAACCATTTCTCGTCCGCGTCCGCGACTGTGTGGCCACCTACGGATACTGCGTGATCGTGGCCTCCGAAGGCCTGCGCCGCAGCAACGGCGATTACGTGGCTGACGCCGATTCGCATGATGCCTTCGGCCACCAGCAACTCGGCGGTGTTGCCGCAACGCTGGCTACGCTGATCAGAACCCAACTGGGCTTCAAGGTGCATCACGCCCTCGCTGATTACATGATGCGTGCTGCACGCCACCTCGCCTCGGCCATCGACCTGGATCAGGCCTACGCCGTGGGCAAGGCCGCCGTAGACTATGCCTTGGCCGGGCGCTCCGGGATCATGGTCAGCATTCAGCGTATGGCCGATGATCCGTACGAGTGGACGCTGGGCGAAGCCGAATTAACCGGCGTCGCCAATATCGAGAAAACCATGCCGGCATCCTATATTTCAGACGACGGCTACCACATCACCGATGCCTGCCGTCGTTACCTGCAGCCATTGATACAGGGCGAACGAACGCCACCCTTTGTCAATGGCCTTCCCCGCCCTGTGCGGCTCAAGAAGATTCGTGTCGACAAGAAAACCGGACGCGATTTTCCCGTTTAACCCTCCAATCCACTCAATCAGGACACAGAAACTATGTCGTTTGACAGCTTGGGACCCGGCGACAAAGCGCCGGACGAAATCTACGTCGTCATTGAAATCGCCGCCAACGCCGGCCCGGTCAAATACGAAGTGGACAAGGACAGCGGTCTGCTGATGGTCGATCGCTTCATGAATGTGGCGATGCATTACCCGGCCAACTACGGCTATGTGCCCGGCACGCTCTACGACGACGGCGATCCGGTCGACGTACTCGTGCTGACCCCGCATCCGATCGTGCCGGGCTGCGCGATCAAGTGTCGCCCGGTCGCGGTGCTGGGCACCGAGGACGAGTCCGGCCTGGACGCCAAGATCCTCGCCGTGCCGACCGATAAGGTCTCCACCAAGTACTACGCCGACATCAAAGACCTGGCCGATGTGCCGGTGCGCCTGCAAAACGAAATCCAGCACTTCTTCGAACGCTACAAGGATCTTGAAGAAGGCAAGTGGGTCAAGGTGACCGGCTGGGAAGGCGCCGACAAGGCCAAGGCCGAAATCAACAAGTCCATCGAGGCGTACAAGAACGCCTGATCGGCCGCTCGCGACATCCCGCCGGGCTCACTGCCACAGTGGGTCCGGCTTTTTTATGCGTTCGATTTTCTCTTGAATCACCCCGAATAACAGCGTTTCCAGCCCAGGGCGACGGGTGAAGATCCGGGCATTTACGCCACCCCAGGATAGCTGTATAAATATACAGCCATTCGGTGTAACGCCCGTGACCCGCACCACTCCACAAACGATTGACTCCCTACTTCAGAGCTGCCCGAAGCTGTGGCGGGGAGGGCGCATGCCCAAGCCCTCCAAGGCCTATCTCTCGACAGGGTTTGATGCACTTGATGCCGCATTACCGGGCGGCGGCTGGCCTCACTCCGGCCTGGTGGAAATCCTGTACCCGGAAATTGGCCTGGGGGAATTGTCACTGTTAGCGCCTAGTCTGGCTGCATTGAGTCAGCAACAAATGGTGGTGCTAGTTCGCCCTCCTCTGTCGCCGTACGCACCCGCATTGGCGCAAGCCGATGTCACCCTCTCCAGGCTGATCTGGGTATCGCCAAAATCCAATCAGGACTGCTGGTGGGTCATGGAGACAGCACTGCGCAGCACGGCATGTGGGATGGTCATCGCCTGGCCAGGACGCATTCCGGTCGATCAGGTTCGCCGTTTGCAGGTCTCCGCGTCCGAAGGTCAAACGCTTGGGGTTCTGATGCGCCCGGACGGCGGCACAGCACCGAATGTGCATCTGCGCTTGCGTATTCGCCGCAACAACGTGCAAACCTGCCAGGTTGATATTGAAAAGGCGCGCGGCACACACCGCCGATCCAGCGTGGTACTGCCATGCTGAATACGCAAACCGACCTGTTCGAACAGCCCGTCAGCCGTCAGAAGAACACGGCCAACAGCTTGCGCCTGGCTCCCCCACCCCGGCCACAACCAGCACAGACCGCTCCCACCTTGTGGCTATGTCTGTATTTGGAGCAACTTCCACTGGAGGTTTTCCCGCACTTTGAGCCGGAAGACCTCGTCGCCGTCACCGACTCGATCAAAGCCCGCACGCTTGTCATCAGCGCCTCTCAGGCCGCCATGCAACAAGGTGTGACCGCAGACATGAGTGTTACAGCAGCGCATGCCATCTGCCCCAGCCTCCATGTTCTGCCACGCGATTCTCGCGCTGAAGGCCACAGGCTGCAGTGGCTGGCACGCTGGGCCAGCCGGTTTTCTTCTTGGGTCAGCGTCGAGCCACCTCATACCATCTATCTGGAGATAGCTGGCAGCCGCTGCCTATTCGGTTCCCCGCGAGAACTACAGCGCAGCTTACGTGGAGGGTTGGGGGCTCATGGCCACCAAGCGCGCACAGCCGTCGCACCGACAGCACGAGCCGCTGGTTTTCTGGCCCGATGGGCGACACACGATGCCAGCCTAATCGAACAGGCTGAGAGCCTACACGCTGCAATCGGTCAACTACCCATCACAGCGCTGGAATTGCCGCCAAAATCAGCCAGGCGGATGACACGGAGCGGTTTGCACACATTACAGGACCTACTTCGTCTGCCTCGCGATGGTCTAGCTCGTCGCTTTGGCCAATCAGTGCTGGAGCAATTGGATCAGGCATTGGGCAAAGCGCCGCAAGCGCTGCCCATGTTTTCCACGCCACAGCGGTTCTCAGCAGACGTCGATCTCCCACAGCCCAGTGCTGCTTCACCCCACATCCTGGCTGCGGCCGAACATGTTCTCGATCAGTTATGTGATTACCTGAGAGCACACGACCGTGCGGTGGAGCGTTTCATTTGCCGGCTGTTTCATCACCGTAGAGAGGCAACCCTCTGCCAGGTTGGCCTGCGCAGCCCTGATAGAAATCCACGGCGCTTCTCCCATCTGCTGGCCGAACACCTGAACCGCATGGCGTTACCTGCCGAGGTCATTGCCTTGCGTATTGAGGTCTCTCGCCTATTGCCATTCGATGTCGGCACGACCGATTGGCTGGACAACCGTGGAACCGACGACTGGCTGGCGACCGTGGAGCTGTGGCAAGCACGGCTGGGCATGGATGCAATCCGTCGTTTGGGGACTCATGCGGACCATCGCCCCGAATACGCCTTTACCGTCAATGCTCACGATTCTGGATGCTGGCCAAGCGCATCACGACCCTTGTACTTGCTGGATTCGCCATCCGCCCTGCAGGTGAAGGACAGGACACCGATCTGCGGCAGCGCCCTGACACGCATTCAAGGACCCGAGCGCATTGAACAAGGCTGGTGGGATGGCGTCGACATATCGCGCGACTACTACGTCATGTCGAATTCACGCGGCGCACGTCTATGGGTCTATCAGGACCGTCGGGAATTAGGCTGGTGGCTACACGGTGTCTTCGCATAGCTTCTCAGTGATCTGCCTCCCATGAGCAACTCTCACGGGCCTGGGTATGCCGAACTTCATTGCATCAGCAGCTTCAGTTTTCTGCGAGGAGCTTCGCAGCCAGCCGAACTGGTCCACCAAGCGACCAATCTCGGTTATACGGCGCTGGCGATCACCGATGAGTGCTCGCTGGCTGGTGTGGTCCGCGCTCACGAAGCCGCGCGCGATCTTGGCATCGCACTGATCATCGGCGCGGAATTCCGTCTCGCAGATGGTCCCAAGTGCGTATTGCTGGCAACCAGCCGGACCGGTTATGCCCAGCTCGCCCGGTTCATCACCCTGGGCCGACGACGCAGCTCCAAAAGCACCTATGTGCTGGACAGCACCGACCTTCGCACCCAGAACCTGCAGGAGTGCCTGCTGCTCTGGTTGCCGGACGACTCCGGATATCTGCACACACATCAGCTGACTGATATCGCAACCCAGTTTTGCCAACGCATCTGGCTGGGTTTCACGGGATTTTCGTTGCAAGACCAAACGCAGCAACTGCGCAATCTCAAGGACATCAGCCAACAACATGCCGTGCCGCTGGTCGCCTGCGGCGATGTGCACATGCATGTGCGCAGCCGTCGTGCCTTGCAGGACACACTCACTGCTATCCGCCTGAACAAGCCATTGCAAGAACTGGGGTATGACCTCTTTCCCAATGGAGATCGGCACCTGCGCCCGCGTCGGCATCTCATGCAGCTCTATCCGCCAGAACTCCTGGAACAAACCCTGCTGATCGCCCAGCGATGCACATTTTCACTGGATGAACTGCGTTACGAATATCCGCATGAACTGGTCCCTCCCGACCACACGCCCAGCAGCTGGCTGCGTCAGTTAACCGAACAAAGTGCTCGAACGAGGTACCCATCAGGCATCCCGGCCAAAGTGCG
>NZ_CAXRDQ010000083.1:0-11520 GCF_964229365.1 Abyssibacter sp.
ACCGAAGGGTCTGGTGCGAATCACCACAGCTCGGTGTGGGGATTCGCAACAGACCCTCACCATGCACTCCACCGGAGACCTTCATGGCTTGGAATGAGCCCGGCAATAACGGGCAGGACCCATGGGGCCGACGCGGCCCTAATCAGGGGCCGCCCGATCTCGATGAAATGCTTAAGAAACTACGCGAACGCTTCTCCGGCAAAGGGCCGGGCGGGAGCGGAGGTGGCGGCGGTGGCGGAAAGCTGATCAAGGGCTTGCTGCCGCTGGCCGTCGCCGGCGTGGTCGCTATCTGGCTGTTGTCCGGCTTTTACGTGGTCGACGAGCAGCAGCGAGGTGTCGTGCTGCAGTTCGGCCAGTACGTGGCAACCACCGATCCTGGATTGCGCTGGCATGTGCCGACGCCTATCCAATCCGTTGAGCGTGTGAACGTGACTTCGGTGAACGCGTTGACCGAGCGGGCTTCGATGCTGACGCAGGACGAGAATATCGTCGACGTCAGCTTGCAGGTGCAGTACCGCGTGCGCTCTGCCGAGGAGTACCTGTTCAATGTGCGTGACCCGGTCCGGACGCTGAAGGAAGCGACCAAGTCGGCTATCCGCGAAGTCGTGGGCAAGTCGGACATGGACTTCATCCTGACGGCGGGTCGCGAGGCTGTCGCGGCGCGGACCAAGGAACTGCTGCAGGAAACCATCGACAGCTACGACGCCGGGCTTCTGGTGACGGAGGTCAACCTGGAAGAGGCCACCGCGCCACAAGCGGTGCAGGGCGCGTTTGCCGATGCGATCAAGGCCCGCGAGGATCAGGAGCGCCTGATCAACGAGGCTCAGGCCTACGCCAATGACATCCTGCCCCGAGCTCGCGGTACCGCCGCACGCGACGTCGAGCGTGCACAGGGTTACCGCGAGAGTGTGGTCGCCGAGGCCCAGGGTGAGACGGCGCGGTTTCGTGCGTTGCTGACCGAGTACCGGCAGGCGCCCGAGATTACGCGTGATCGCCTGTACCTCGACACGATGAACGATGTGCTCGGCAGCACTAGCAAGATCATGATCGATTCCAAGGCTGGCAATTCGCTGATGTATCTGCCGCTGGATCAGATGATGCAGTCGATGGGGGCCGTTGAATCCCGTCGCCAAAGTGATCGCAACAACGGCGCTGGTAACGATTCGTCGAACTCCTCGGGCTCGACACCCTATCGGTCGACCTATGAAGACAGCCGTTCACGGGGGCGCCGCTAATGTCTGGTAAGCAACTGTTTCTGCTGGTCATCGTTTTGCTGGCCGCATTCCTGGCACTGGACTCGGTGTTCGTCGTTGATCAGCGCGAGAAGGTGCTGGTCTTCCAGTTGGGTCAGATCAAGCGCGCCGACAGCGAGCCCGGCCTGCATTTCAAGCTGCCGCTGGTTCAGAACGTGCGCGCCTTCGATTCGCGCGTGCTGACGCTGGATGCCGATGCCGAGGAATACCTCACGCTCGAAAAGAAGAATGTGAAGGTCGACTTCTACGTGAAGTGGCGCATCGCTGACGTGGCGCAGTTCTACCGCGCCACCAGCGGGCTGGAGTCCAACGCCTTGTCCCGCCTGTCCTCGATCATCAACCAGGGGCTGCGTGACGAGTTCGGTAACCGGACGATCCGTCAGGCGGTGTCCGGCGAGCGCAACGACATCATGCGGTCCATGGAAGCCAACGCGGCGGAGAAGATCGCCGAGTTCGGCATCGACCTGGTCGACGTGCGGATCAAGCGGATCGACTTGCCTGACGACGTCAGCGATTCGGTCTACAACCGCATGCGCTCCGAACGCCAGCGTGTCGCCTCTGACTTCCGTGCGCGCGGCGCCGAGGAAGCCGAGAAGATTCGCGCAGCGGCGGAACGCGAGCGCCAGGTACTGCTCGCCGAAGCCTACCGCGAGGCCGAAGAACTGAAGGGCGAGGGGGACGCGGAGTCGGCGGCGATTTATGCCAACGTCTACGGGCAGGATACGGAGTTCTACAACTTCTACCGCAGCCTCGATGTTTACCGTACCGGCTTCCAGGATCGCACCGACATCCTGGTACTTGAGCCCGATAGCGAGTTGTTCCGCTACTTCAAGAACGGGTCAGACGGACGCTAGCCGTCCGTTTGTACCCGCGCGATTAGGCAGCGAGGCTCGCAAGATGTGGCAGGACATCGCCAACGCAGTGGCGCTGGTGCTCATCATCGAGGGCATGATGCCGTTTATCTCGCCGACGCAGTGGCGGTTGCTGCTGGCAAGAGTCGCCGCCGCTGATGACCGCACGTTACGAACCGCCGGGTTGATCGCGATGATCGCCGGGCTTTGCTTGCTGCAATGGATGCGATGACCTACCACGCCTGGACCTTGCCGGACGGCGTCGAGGAAGTGCTGGCCCCGGACGCCTGGGTGCTGGAAACCCTGCGCCGAGAATTGATCGATCTATACCGTTCGTGGGGCTACGCATTCGTGCTGCCTCCGCTGATCGAATACATCGAGTCGCTGCTGACGGGCGCGGGCCGTGAGCTGGATGTGCAAACCTTCAAGTTGACGGACCAGAACAATGGTCGGCTCATGGGGTTGCGCGCCGACATGACGCCGCAGATCGCCCGAATCGACGCGAATCGCATCATGGCCGATTCGCCGGCGCGCCTGTGCTACACCGGTACCGCGCTGCGTGCGCGCCCCGGGGTGGCAGCCAGCTCACGCGCGCTCCGGCAGATTGGCGTTGAACTGTTTGGACATGCGGGCGCAGAGAGCGATCGTGAAGTGCTCTCGCTGATGGTGGCGACCCTGCGGACGGCGGGCATTGATGGCTTCCATCTGGATCTTGGGCATGTCGGTGTCGTGCGTGCCCTGCTCGCGCCGGCGGGCCTAGCGCCCGAACTGGAAGCCGACGTGTTCGATGTGCTGCAGCGTAAGTCGCTGCCTGACCTCGAGTGGATGCGCCCTCGTATCGGTGACGCGCTGGCCGATCAGCTCGGTGTGCTGATGCGTCTGAACGGCACGCCGGCCGTGCTCGCCACGGCGCGCTCCCAGCTGGAGGGCGTGTCGCCGGCCATCGACGCGGCGCTGGATGAACTGACGGCGCTATGCGACTGGCTGCAGGCGCAGACGCCCGCACTGGCGGTGCATGTCGATCTGGCTGAATTGCGCGGCTATCACTACCACACCGGCGTTGTTTTCGCGGCGTTCGTCGAGGAGCACGGTCGCGAGCTGGCACGCGGGGGGCGATACGACTATGTCGGCGAGGCGTTTGGGCGCGGGCGACCCGCGACTGGATTCTCCTCCGATCTGAATGTACTCACGCGTGTGGCCAACCGGGCGGCAGCGCAGGCTTCGGTGATTCTTGCGCCGGTGGCTGACGATGCCGCACTGCACGCTCGCGTACACGAACTGCGCACGGCCGGTGAGATTGTTGTGCAAGCACTGCCGGGGCAGGCGTTCCCCGAACACAATCGCCATCTGGCACTCATAGATACTGTCTGGACCGTTCAACATGGAGCCATCGATGACCCGAGGTCGTAATCTGGTTGTAATCGGCGCCCAATGGGGTGACGAAGGCAAAGGCAAGATTGTCGACTGGCTAACTGATCGCTGCGCCGCCGTGGCGCGCTTTCAGGGTGGTCACAACGCCGGACACACGTTGGTTATCGATGGCGAGAAGACGGTCCTGCACCTGATTCCGTCCGGCATCCTGCGGGATGATGTCCATTGCCTGATCGGCAACGGCGTGGTGATCGCAGCTGACGCGCTGATTGAAGAGCTCGACATGCTCGCGGGTCGCGATGTGCCTGCCGAGCAGCGGCTGATGATCAGTCCATCCTGTCCGCTGATTCTGCCCACTCATAAGGCCTTGGATCTGGCCCGCGAAAAAGCCCGCGGCTCCGCCAAGATCGGGACCACGGGGCGCGGAATCGGCCCCGCTTACGAAGACAAGGTGGCCCGGCGCGCCGTGCGGGTCGACGATTTGTTCCACCGCGAGCGGCTGGCGGCGAAACTGGGCGAAATGCTCGATTTCCACAATTTTGTGCTGACCCGTTACTTCAACGAGCCCGCACATGATTTTCAGGCGATTCTTGACCAGCAGCTCGCCTATGCCGAACGCATCGGGCCGATGGTGGGTGATGTCACCCGTTATCTGCACGACACCTGTGCAGCTGGCGAGAACGTGCTGTTCGAGGGCGCGCAGGGCTCGTTGCTGGATGTGGATCACGGCACCTACCCCTACGTCACGTCGAGCAACACCACCGCCGGTGGGGCCTGCACGGGCTCGGGCATCGGTCCGCGGCAGATCGACTACGTACTGGGCATCGTCAAGGCCTATGCGACGCGTGTGGGGGCCGGACCGTTTCCGACCGAGCTGTTCGATGATGTCGGTCAGGCCATTGCGGCGCGCGGCGCTGAGTTCGGGGCAACCACAGGCCGGCCGCGGCGTTGCGGCTGGTTCGATGCCGTGGCGCTGCGCCGAGCTGCGATCTACAACAGCATCAGCGGGCTCTGCGTGACCAAACTCGACGTGCTGGACGAGATGGAGAGCATTTCGATCTGCACCGGCTATCGGCGCGACGGGGAACTGGTCGACCACCTGCCGGTCGGCGCAGAAGCCCTGGCAGACTGCGAGCCGGTCTATGAATCGATGCCGGGCTGGCGTCAATCCACGGTGGGTGTCAGCACCTTCGAGGCGCTGCCGGCGGCCGCGCAGGCGTTCCTCAAGCGTATCGAAGAGCTGGTCGGCACGCCGATCGATCTGGTGTCGACCGGACCGGACCGGACCCAGACCATCGTCCGTCGTCATCCACTGGGGTGATACGATGCGGGCCCGCGGCATTCGCGCGGGCCGAGTATCTCGGTGTTCAGGACGTCCCGACAGGCTTACCTAAGCCCGGGGCACTATCGCGAACAACTCGAGCGTGCTGCAAAACATTGCTTGCCGAGCACCATCGCCGGATCGGGGATGACCCGGGAGCGATGGTGCCGAGGAGAGGACTTGAACCTCCACGGGGTTTCCCCCACTGGCACCTGAAGCCAGCGCGTCTACCAATTCCGCCACCTCGGCAAGCGGCGGCGGAGATTATCTGTGGGCGTTGAGCTTGTCAACGCCTGATTCCAAGGACTCAGGAACATGAGCAAAAAGCAGCGTAGTAAAGACTGGGCCGCGAAAGATCCCGCGTTTGAGCGAGAGCAGCAGCGCTACGATTCACCGGTGCCCAGCCGGCAATTCATTCTCGAAACGCTGACCGAGCACGGGCGGCCGATGAATCGTCAATCGTTGATTCGGCACTTCGGTCTGGCCGAGGACGAGCAGGCCCAGACGGGCTTGTCGCATCGCATCGGCGCAATGATTCGCGACGGTCAGCTAGTGGAGAATCGGCGCGGAGCTCTGGGGCTGCCCAAGAGCATGGATCTGGTGCCGGGGCGGGTCATCGGTCATCGCGACGGATTCGGCTTTCTCAAGCCTGACGCGGGCGGGGAGGACATCTTTCTCAGTCCGCGTGAAATGCGGCAACTACTGCACGGTGATCGCGCGCTGGTGCGCATTACCGGTGAGGATCGACGTGGCCGCAAGGAAGGTTCGGTGGTCGACGTGCTGGAGCGTGGCAACGAGGCCGTCGTCGGCCGTCTGATGATCGAGCGGGGCGTGTGTTTCGTCGTGCCCGATAACAGCCGCATCGCCCAGGACATCCTGGTCAGCACGGACGATCTGGCGGGAGCAAGTCACGGTCAGATTGTGACGGTGGAGCTGATCGAGCAGCCGAGCCGCGGGGGTAAGCCGATCGGCCGGGTGAAGGAACTGCTCGGCAATCACATGGCTCCAGGCATGGAAATCGATATCGCCATGCGGTCGCATTCGATTCCCTACGAATGGCCGACAGAGGTGGAGGAGCAGATCGCGGAGCTATCGGCCGAAGTCAGTGAGCAGGACAAGGCGGGCCGCGAGGATCTTCGCAATCTGCCGCTGGTCACGATCGATGGCGCGGATGCCCGTGACTTCGACGATGCGGTTTACGCCAAACCGACCATGGGTGGTTGGAAGCTTTACGTCGCCATTGCCGACGTGTCGGCCTACGTGCAGCCCGGCTCGCCGCTGGACCAGGAAGCCTACAAGCGCGGTACGTCGGTTTACTTCCCGGAGCGGGTGATTCCGATGCTGCCGGAGATCCTGTCCAACGGGCTCTGCTCACTGAATCCGCATGTGGATCGTCTCTGTCTGGTCTGTGAACTGAGGGTGACGCGCAAGGGAGAGGTGCGCCGCGGCCGCTTCTTCGAGGGCGTGATGCGTTCGCATGCACGCCTGACCTATGACGAGGTCGCGGATCTGCTGGCGGACGAGGCGGCCGCAAAGAACAGTGAGCGCGCCAAGCTGATGCCGCAGCTGACGGCCCTGCACGACCTGTACGAAGCGCTACGCGCGGCCCGCGATGCGCGGGGCGCGATCGATTTCGAGTCGTCGGAAACGCGCATCGTGTTCGGCCGCGACCGCAAGATCGAACGGGTCGTGCCGGTGGTGCGCAACGTCGCGCACAAGATGATCGAGGAGTGCATGATCGCCGCGAACGTGCAGGCGGCTAAGGCGCTGGAGGCGGCGAAGCAACCCACGCTATATCGCGTGCACGAACACCCGCCAGCGGACCGCCTGGAAGATCTGCGTGCGTTTCTGGCCGAATGGGGCCTTGGGGTTGGCGGCGGACAGAAACCGGAGGCGCAGCATTTCTCGCGGCTGATCGACGAGGTCTCCGATCGGCCGAATGCGCGCCTGATCCAGACCGTGTTGCTGCGTTCCATGGCGCAGGCGGTTTATCAGCCCGAGAACCAGGGCCATTTCGGGTTGGCATTGGAGCGGTATGCGCACTACACCTCACCGATTCGGCGTTATCCGGACCTGGTGGTCCACCGCGGCCTCAAGCAGTTGGCCAAGGGCAAGACAACCGGGGCGCACAGCTACAGCGCAGAGGAGATGACCCAGGCAGGTGCGCATTGTTCCGGCACCGAACGCCGCGCTGACGAGGCGACCCGCGATGTCATGGACTGGCTGAAATGCGAGTTCATGCTCGAACGCGTGGGTGATGTCTTCGAGGGCATGGTGGTTGGCGTCACGTCCTTCGGTCTGTTCATCGAAATCGACGATCTGGCGGTCACCGGCCTTGTTCATGTGAGCCAGCTACGGAACGACTACTATCATTTCGAATCCAAGTATCACCGCTTGCGTGGGGAGCGAACGGGCCGGATGTATCGCCTTTCGGACCGCATGGCCGTCAAGGTCGTGCGGGTGGATCTCGACGAGCGCAAGATTGATTTTGAGCCGGTGGAAGCCCGGTCTGGGAAAACAAGGAGCTGAGATGAATACACGGCAACACAATGGAATTCGGAATTTGGCCCTCAGTATGGGCGTGGCATCCGCGGTGCTCGTCGCAGGCTGTGCGACAGATGACCCGAACCGCCGTGCAAAGACTGGCGCGGCGATTGGCGCGTTGGTCGGCGCAGTCGCCGGGCATCAGGTCGATGGCGACAAGGGTCGCTACATCGGTGCCGCCGTGGGCGCGCTGGCCGGTGGTGCGGCAGGTCACTACCAGGACAAGCAGGCCGCTGAACTCGAACGTGAACTGGCGGCCGAGCGTGCTCGTGGCGAACTCAACATTACGCGGTTGAGTGGCGACGCATTGAAGGTCGGGATTGCCTCCGATGCGACGTTTGATTTCGATAGCGCAGCGATCAAGTCCAGCGCACAGGCGACCTACGCGAAGATCGCGGCCATTCTCAAGGACTACGACAAAACCATCATTCACGTGGTTGGGCACACAGACAGCACGGGGTCGGATTCGTACAACCAGGGCTTGTCCGAGCGCCGTGCAGCCTCGGTGGCCTCTGCGTTGACCTCCAATGGGCTGAACACCGCCCGCCTGCTGACCGAAGGGCGGGGCGAATCCGAGCCTGTCTCCGACAACAGCACCAAGGATGGCCAACGTCGCAACCGACGCGTGGACATCGTGATCAAGCCCATTATCGAAGGGCAGGAGCAGCAGGCTTACACGCCGCCGCCCTACCTCGGGGCATAATCGCGCGGTAGTACGTCAGGCGGGGGCCATCGCGGCCCCCGTCTTGTTTTTGTCCGCCAAGTTTTCGAGTTGTCGGCATGAGTGAAGTGATTTGTGGCTGGCACGCGGTAGAAGCCATGCTGGAGCGCGACCCACAGCGCATCACCGCGATCTGGATTCAGCAGGGCCGCGATGACGCGCGAGTGCAACAACTGCGCGCAGCTGCGCAACGCGCGGGTCGGGCTGTGCGCATGGTCGATCGGCCGGGCCTGGATGAGCGCAGCGCCGGCATTCGGCATCAGGGCGTCGTGGCCGAGGTTGAGCCGCGTCCGCCGGCCGATCTCGCCGCGCTATTGGATTTTCTTGACGGGCTCTCGCGTCCTCCGTTGTTGCTGGTGCTGGATCAGGTGCAGGACCCCCACAATCTCGGTGCTCTGCTGCGAAGCGCGGCGGCGGCCGGGGTCGATGCGGTCATCACCCCATCTGATCGCAGCGCCTCGCTGACGCCCGTCGTGCGCAAGACCGCCGCTGGTGCGGCTGAGCGGGTGATGTTCGTGCGTGTGGGCAATCTTGCCCGAGCCCTGGACCGGCTGCGTGAGCGCGGTGTCTGGATTCATGGGCTGGCTGGTGATGCCGACGGTGATGTCTACGAGGCTGATCTCACAGGCGCCGTGGCGTTGATTCTGGGCGCCGAGGCGAGCGGATTGCGACGTCTGACCCGTGATCGCTGCGACGGACTTTGGAAATTGCCCATGGCCTCGGGGGTGGAAAGCCTGAACGTGTCGGCCGCCGGGGCGGTGGCGCTGTTTGAAGCCGTTCGGCAACGCCGCATTGCGCGAGCATAGCGTTTAACCGTAGAATCCGCGCCCCCGCGAATTCGCGGGCATCCTTGCCTCACCGCGTGTCTGCGCCGGGAGGCTGTTCACCTGCCTGTCCGTACTCTCCGAGTGGCGAATCGGGCGTCAGGTACATCCATAAGGAGTCACAATGCGACACTATGAAATAGTCTTTCTGGTCCATCCGGACCAGAGCGAGCAAGTGTCTGCGATGCTGGATCGTTATCGCGGCACGATTGAGAACGCCGGTGGTAAGGTCCATCGCGTGGAAGACTGGGGCCGTCGTCAGCTGGCCTACACCATTGCCAAGGTTCACAAGGCGCACTACGCCATGCTGAACGTGGAATGCAGCCGCGAAGCGATCGAGGAACTGGAAGGCATCTTCCGCTTCAACGACGCCATCATCCGTCACATGACCCTGCGCACGGAAGGCGCGCCGACCGGTGCCTCGCAGCTGGTCAAGGACTCTGATGACGACAAGTCCGATTCCAACAAGTCCGAGTCCAAGCCGGCTGCCAAGCCGAGCGAAGAAGCGGAATCCAGTGACGACGACGCCGATAAGGCTGCATAAGGAGACTCGACATGGCACGTTTCAGCCGTCGCAAGCGCGTCTGCAAATTTACATCTGAAGGCATCGAAGAGATCGATTACAAGGATCTCGCGTTGCTGAAGCAATTCGTCTCGGACAACGGCAAGATCGTCCCGAGCCGCATCACCGGCACCAAGGTTCGCTACCAGCGCCAGCTGGCCGCCGCCGTCAAGCGCGCCCGTTTCCTTGCGCTGTTGCCGTACACCGACCAGCACGAATAGGAGCGCAACGATGGAAGTCATTCTGCTGGATCGAATCCAGAACCTGGGTGATCTCGGCGACACCGTTCGTGTGAAGCCGGGTTACGGCCGCAACTACCTATTGCCTCAGGGCAAGGCGTTGCGAGCCACCAAGGACAACGCAGCGGTGTTCGAGGCACGCAAGGCCGAACTGCTGAAGAAGGCAGCCGATTCTGAGGCCGCTGCCAAGGCGCGCGCCGAAGCGCTGGCGGGTCTGGGTTCGTTGACCCTGACCAGTCGCGCGTCGGAAGAGGGCAAGCTGTACGGCTCCATCGGTCCGCGGGAGATTGCCGACGCGATCACCGAAGCCGGTGTCACCGTCGACAAGGGCGAAGTCGTGATGCCCGACGGGCCGATCCGGTCGGTGGGTGAGCACGATGTGCTGGTTCATCTCTACGCCACGATGGAAGCCACGGTGACCGTGGTGATCGAAGCCGAGTAATCGGACTCGATACCATCGCAAAACGGCCGGCGCTTGCGTCGGCCGTTTTCGTTTTAGCGCCGTCATTTGCAGCGGGTACACTACGCGCGTGGATCAACGACTCCCCCCATATTCGCAGGAAGCCGAGCAGGCCGTGCTCGGTGGTCTGATGCTGCAGGACGATGCCTGGGACCGCATTGCCGGCCGGGTGCAGCAGGACGATTTCTATCGCAAGGATCACCGGTTGATCTACCAGGCGATCGAGACGCTGGCCAATACCGATCGTCCACGCGACGTGGTCACGGTGTCCGAGTGTTTGCAAGGTGTCGGCGGCCTGGAGGATGCGGGCGGCCTGGCCTACCTGGGCACGCTGGCAAACGATGTCGGCAGCGCGGCGAATATTGCTGCCTACGCAGATATTGTCCGCGAACGAGCGGTCTACCGGCGACTGGTCAAGGTCGGTACCGACATCACCGACATGGGGTTCGCCCCGGAAGGCCGGCCGGCGTCCGAGTTGCTGGACGAGGCCGAACGCCGGGTGCTGGACATCGCCGAATCCACGCGGCGGACGACCTCGGGTCCGCGCGCCGGCGCCGAGTTTCTCGGTGATGTGGTCGAGCGCATTGAAAAGCTCGTCGCCGGTAGCCTGGCAGGAACCACCACCGGGCTCGTGGACCTCGACAAGAAAACCACCGGCTTGCACCCGGGCGATCTGGTGATCGTCGCCGGCCGCCCCTCCATGGGGAAGACCAGCTTCGCGATGAACATCGCCGAGGCGGTTGCCACCGATACCCAGAACCCAAAAGCCGTGGTCGTGTTCAGCCTGGAAATGCCGGGCGATCAGCTGATGATGCGCATGATTTCCTCCTTTGGACGGGTCAACCAGGAGCGCCTGCGCAGTGGCTCGCTCACCGATGAGGACTGGGACAAGATCCATTCGGCCATGACGTTGCTGGAACGCGCGCCGATCTACATTGACGACGACGGTCAGCTATCGCCGAATGAATTGCGCTCCCGTGCTCGCCGCCTGAAGCGCGAGCTGAACAACACCCGCAATGAGCAGTATCCGAACGGCATCGAACTCGGACTGATCCTGGTCGATTACCTGCAGCTCATGCAGGTGCCGGGGTTCAAGGAGAATCGGACCAACGAAATCGCGATGATTTCGCGCGGTATGAAGTCGCTGGCGAAGGAGCTCGAAGTTCCCGTCATCGCGCTCTCCCAGCTCAACCGCAGCGTCGAGAATCGCGATGACAAGCGGCCCCGCATGGCAGATTTGCGCGAATCGGGCGGTATCGAGCAGGACGCCGACGTGATCATGTTCCTGTATCGGGACGAGGTCTATAACCAGGACACCACCGAAAAGGGCATCGGCGAAGTGATCATCGGCAAGCAGCGGAACGGCCCCATCGG
>NZ_CAXRDQ010000084.1:0-10410 GCF_964229365.1 Abyssibacter sp.
GGTCAGACCTGTCTGGGCGATACGGGTGTCATCCGGAACCACGCGCAGCTCCGGCTCGGCCAGCTCCAGGCTGGGGCGAGGTTGTACCGGTACGCCTGGCATCGTCTGCGCGAATGCAGCCATGCCGGCCTGGGCGGCGGCCAGCAGCTGCTGCAGATCCGCGCCGTGGATATCGACATCGATTTGCCGATTGCCACCGCCAGAGAAGTTCAGCAGCGACCCCATGGTGACGAAGCTGCTGATATCCGGCAGATCGCGGGTGATCTCGCTGCGCAGCACGTCCATCAGCGCATCGGCATCCTCGGGGTCGGCCGGGTAGATCGCCATGCCGCTCCAGCGGCCCCAGGAGGACAGGTTGTAGTAAGCGACCTGCGGGGCCTTTTCGCCGGTCATGTAAGGCTTAAGGCGATCGACAATCGTCGTCCCCAGATCCGCCTGCAAGGCGTTCTGGGAGGCGCCGGCCGGTACCGAGAAATTAACCCAGGCATTGTCCGAGCGGGCGCGCGGCAGATAGTCGGCCGACGGCAGCAGGCTCCAGGCCAGCGCGCCGGCTCCCAGCGTCAGGGCAACGACCCATCCGGCCCGCAGGGCGGGGCGGTCGGTCAGCCGCAGCACCCATGCGGTCAGGCGATCCCAGATAGTGCCCAGCGTGTCCTGCGCATTGACCCGCCCCAGCCATTTCGCGCTGGCGGTCGGCAGCACGGTGAGTGCGGCAACCAGCGACACAATCACCGCGATTGACAGGGTCAGCGCCAAGTCCGAAAACAATTGGCCTTCCGGGCCGGACATGAACAGAATCGGCAGGAAGATGGCCACGCTGGTCGCGGTGCTGGCAAACAGGGCCGGAGCGACCTCGGTGGCGCCGCGCAGCACGGCGTCCGCCACGGTCCGGCCCTCCTGACGCAGCCGCACGATGTTTTCCTGCGCGATGATTGCGGCGTCCACGACCAGGCCCACGGCGAACGCCAGTCCGGCCAGCGAGAGCACGTTGAGGCAGCGGCCAAAGGCGTCCAGCGCCGCAAACGCGGCGAACAGGCAGACCGGAATGGTCAGGCCCACCAGTAGCGTCGACCGGATGTCTCGCAGGAACGCGAACAGCACGAGCGTGGCCAGCAGTCCGCCCAGAAGCAGGTTGCCCTGCACCAGACGAATCGCCCGGCGGATGTGCACCGAGGCGTCGTAGGACAGCTCCATGGCCAGCCCCGCGTCCGGCAGCGGCCCCGCATTGAGCTCGTCGATCACCGTGTTGATCTGATCGAGAATCTCCACCGTGTTTGAGCCGGCTTCGCGCGCCACCGTGATGTAGTAGGCCGGGTACCCGTTGCGCAGCGTGAAGCCCCCTTGTTCCACACGCTGGAGCTGCACGGTTGCCAGATCACCCAGGTAGATCGGCTGGCCACCCTGGTAGGCCACAATGAGCTGATCCAGCTCGTCCATCGGCGCCTTGCCCATGAAGCGCACGGTGTATTGCCGCCTGCCCACGTCCGCAAAGCCTCCCGAGACATCGGCGGCGCCGCTGACTGCCCGCACGACATCGGTGATCCGCACGCCCAGCGCCGCGGCACGGGATGCATCGAGCACAACACGGACTTCCTCCGGCCGCGCGCTCTGCAGGTTGACCTGCGCCACACCGGGAATCCCGGCCAGCGCCGGTTCGACGTAGCGTTCGACGATGGGGTGGAATTCACCCGGATTGCGAGGGTCTTGCGCGTCGATGGCGCGGACCAGCAGCGAGGCGGCATTGCCGCTGGTGAAATTGTCGCCCGACAGGTTCACCCAGGGTCCGTTTGCATCGCGGGGCAGGGTCGGCACCTGTTGCAGCCGGTTAATCACGTCCAGATAGGCGCGCTGCATGTCGTGGTGCATCTCGAACGTCAGATTGACGTTGCCGTTGCTCTGACCGATGTTCGACTGGATATGCGTGAGGCCGGGCAGGTTGCGCAGCACGCGCTCCTGTTGCTCGATGATCACCGATTCCATATCGGCCGGCGCGGCGCCACGCCAGAACGTGGACACCGAGATCTGCGGCTGATCGATCGGGGGCAGCAGTTGTATCGGCAGCTGGAACAGCGATGCGGTGCCGACGCCGACCAACAACAGTACGATGACGACCAGCGCCGCCGGATTCGCCAATGACAGGCGTGTCAGATTCATGCCCGCTCCCCTCGCGTGGTCTCACCGCGGGGCGGCAGACCTGCATAGTCGTTCGATCCGTTCTTGTTGTTGGCCTGATTGTAGAGGCCAGGGCAGACCGGTTTCAGCATCTAGATGTCAGGACTCACCGAAAGGGTCGCAGGTGGGGTGAGATGGCTCGGCTTATAGTGGCGGGGGATTCCAACGAGCGGCGAAAGATGCTATAAAGCGCGCCCCATTTTGGCCGTGCGGATGCCGCCGCCGGCAGCAACCCGACGTCGACACGCCATGAAAGCAGATATTCACCCGAACTACCGCCCGGTCGTGTTCAAGGACACGTCCAGCGACTTCGCCTTTCTTTGCCGATCCACGGTCGCCTCCAAGGAGAGCATCACCTGGGAAGATGGCAATGAATACCCGCTGATCAAGCTGGATGTATCCAGCAAGTCGCACCCGTTCTTCACCGGCAAGCAGTCCACCTCGGACACCACCGGCAAGATCGACAAGTTCCGCCAGCGTTACGGCATCTCGAAGTAAGCCGACGCCGCAGGAACAAAAAAGGCCCGCTCGAAGCGGGCCTTTTTTATGCGCTAATGTTTGCCGCGAAGACCGCTTCGGCGTCGCCACCACCCGGCGAGCAGCAACGGCGCAAGCCACGTGAGGAGCAGCGAGCCGCTGGACCCGCCGCCGATCGCGCCGCCGTTATCACCGCCTCCGTCCGCTCGGTAGCAGGCGTCAGATAGCGGTAGCGTGGTGCCGCCGGCCTCATTGAGGTCGTAGCCGGCGATGCTGGTGGGCGCCCCGGTGCCGTTCGGGTCGAGATGCGGCGACAGACTGGAGCAGGGATTGCTGCCATCGTTGGACCAGCTCACGGCCAGTTTTCCGTACCAGTCGGATTCGTCATTGCCGCAGGCCGCGCCGCCGCCTTCCAGTTGTCCGATGATTCGCTTGTTCTGGTCCCAGAGTGCTGAGCCGGACGAGCCTCGCTCGGTTGTACCGACGTCCCAGTCGATGATGCGCCAATGAGTGCCTGCGGCCGTGGTCCCCGTGCTGCTGTAATTCGTTGAAGCCGGTGCCGCGTATTCGAAGCTGATCGCTTTTTCATCACCCAGGGGATGATGAATCGCGGTGCCCTGCGTGGGCGCTGAACTCGTGGCATTCCATCCAGAATAGTAGGTATCGAATGCGGTGTTCGGGCGCGCATCAAGCTCGACCAAGGCGAAATCCGTGGTCGCGCTGGCGGCCAGCAGCGATGCGCCTGATTGGCTGTCGGTTCGTGATCCGTTAGGCGTGCCGCCGCAGGTGGAGGTTTCAAAGTTCCAGTACAGCGTCATGCTGTTCGCGAGTGATTCACTGGAGATGCAGTGGTTCGCGGTCAGAAAAAGCGGGCGGCCGTCGCCACTGGTGTTGGCGAGCAGCGTGCCGGTACAACTGAAAGTGCCGGCTCCGCTGCTGGCGGCGTAAGAGGCTACGGAGCGAATTTCGTCGCGCCATGCATCGCCTTCGGGACAGACGGTATCGACATTGCAGCTCCCGGACTTGTGCTGAGTCGAGGGGTTGGCCGGGTCGGAGAACCCGTAGTCCAGGCGTGAAATCGTGAATCGGGGATGGCTGTCTGCCGCGGCGGTCACGATTTCCAGTATCAGCGTGTCGCCACCGACCAGTGGGCTGTGAACACGCTCTTGTGTCTGGGTGCGCAGGGGGTAAATGCTTGAGCCTTGCGGCGAATAGACATGGCCGGTTGAACGGCCGAGCGCAGGCGAGGCATCCAGCGTGACCCCGACGGACAAAGCGTCCCGCGCGTGGATCACGGCACGCCAAACCCACCGTCGATCCGGGAGCTGATCCCAGACGCCGGTGGTCTCGCTACTGGCGCGAAACTCGACGGCGCGCGCAATGTACAGCGGGGTGCCGGGTTCGGGTGCAGCGAAGGCGGTCTGCGGCGCCAGAACAACCGGATTGATTGCCTCGGCCCGCGTCAGTGAATCGTTTGAGCCCAGACCCACCGGGGCCGCCAAGGCCGACATCGGGAACGCCACTGATAGCAGCCACCAACTCCATTTCATCATCAATCTCACCGTTCGGGATGCGACGCACTATAGCCTGCGGCGGTTGTGGCAGCAGGTGGTTGTAGAACACTGGCAGTCGCTAAAGAATCGGCGACTCTAGATCCAACGCTCGCGTGCTCGGGTCTGGCTCACGCACGATCGGCGGCTTGGCCTTGGGTGGATCGCGCGGCGCGTCGGCTTCGTCCTGGGCGCCGAAGATCCAGTTGAGAATGTCGTAATAGGTGCGGATGTTACCCACGTAGTTCACGGCTTCGTGGCCGCGTGCATAGCCATGCTGTGTCTTGGTATGCCATTTCGCCTGGGTGAGTAGGGGCAGGGTATTGCGGACATCTACCCAGCGATTGGGGTCGCCGCCCAGTTCAGCGGTGATCTCGCGGGCATCCAGCAAGTGGCCGCGGCCGAGGTTATAGGCGGCCAGCGCCATCCAGGTGCGATCGGGCTCGGAAATGCCGCTGGGCATGCGGTCGATTTGCTGCCTCAGATAAAGCGCGCCGCCGAAGATGCTTTGCTTCGGGTCGCGCCGGTCCGAAATCTTCAGGTGGTTGGCGGTGTCGCGCGTCAGCATCATGATGCCGCGAACCCCGGTGGGACTGCGTGCGTCGGCCTCCCAGTGCGACTCCTGGTAGCCCACGGCGGCGAGCAATCGCCAGTCGAGTCCGTGCTGCTGGGCAGCTTGCTCGAAATGCGCCCGATACTTCGGAAGCAGGCGGTCGACATCCCGCGAGAATTCGCGGCTGCCGACATAGTCCAGACGGCCCAGCTGGCCAAAGTAGCGGTCACGAATCCGGTCGAGTTCGCGGGACTGCTTCAGGGCGACGATGAACTGCACGACCGCGTTGTATAGCGAATGGTCCTCGTTGCGCTGAAACGCCCAGGCGACCGGCATCGCTTCGTCCAGATCGAAGGCCACCGTCAGGCGAGGGTAGAAACGGCGGCTTATCGATATGACATCTGAGCTGGCTGCGGCCAATGGCTGCTCGCCTTCGGCGACCTGGTAGAGCAGGGTGTCGTCATCGGCGTCCGGCACGGTGGTCCACGCGAGTTCCGGATAGCCTTCAGCCAGGCGATTGACGACGTCGTTCACCGGCGAATCGGCAGCAATGCGCAACGGATCACGCAGATCTGCCAGCTGGCGAGGACGGCGGGAGCCACGCCGGTAAACCACCTGCGGCTTCACCTCACGCAGCGTCGGGCCGTAGCGGAATCGGGTCCGGCGTGCCTGCGTGGCCATGGAGCCCGTGGCGGCAATCTCGGCTTCGCCACGTTCGACGGCCGCCAGCGCGTCGGCTTCGAAATCGTAGATCTGTAGGTCCAACGCCAGGCCCAGCTGATCCGCGAGCAAGGTCAGCAGGTCATGGTCAAAACCCGCCGGATGACCTTCGGCATCTACGTAGTAGGTCGTCGCCCGGTTGATGGTCGCCACCCGCAGGCTGCCGCGAACCTGCAGGGCATCCATCTGCGTCCCCGGCGTGGAACACGTCACCGCGCTCCCCAGTGTGATGACGAGCACCAGCAGTAAGCCGCTCCAGCGGGTCCAGCGGTTGATGGTCAAGTTGACGCAATCCTGTCTTCCTCGGCGCCAATGATCCCACCGGCATGCGCTGGCGTCATCCCGTTGTCATCCGGGCTCGCGTTTCTCGGAGAAGACGGTAAAATGCGCGCCCTGCTGCGCTCGGCCTGGTCCGAAAGCGCGGCAGCCTGGAGAGGTACCGAAGCGGTCATAACGGCACCGATTCGAAATCGGTTGGGGGCGATCGCCCCACGTGGGTTCGAATCCCACCCTCTCCGCCAATTTCTCGTGACCTATGATCTCGGCTTCGAGTGTCGATTGCATCGCAATATCAATAATTTAAACGGCAATCCGGGCTCTGCGCTCTGTGCCCGTGCCGCAGGCGATTAGGCACAAAACGTCACCAGATTAGGCACGAAATAGGCACAACGTCGGATGATGGCCCCGGCGCAAGCCTCGGCCCATGTCTGCGCCATGCAATTCATTGACGCCCAGTCCCGGATGCGGTGATTCGAACTGGTGCCGGTCTATATTTGGCGCGGCGAGCCTGTTCCGGGCCGTTGATCCCCTTGCTCCAACTCAGCACAGGCAGTCGCACTCCCTGAATCGTGAGCCCGGTATTCTCCGCTTGGATCTCGGAAGATGGGGAAATCGGTGACCGATCGGGCACTGTCGAGCAGGTCCCGAGACGAGCTTTATGAACTGGTATGGGCAATGCCGATGACGCGCCTTGCCACGGCGTTCGGACTGTCCGACTAAGGGCTGCGCAAGCGCTGTTTGCAACAGCAGAGTCCTCTGCCCAAGGCCGGTCATTGGGCTAATGCCGCTGTCGGACGAGCACCCAAGCCGCCGAAGCTACCCGCGTACTCAACGAGCACGGCCGAACAGCGCCGCAAGCGAAACGTCCGAAGAGGCGTTTGCTCCTGTCGAGCAGAAATCGTCGCGAAAGGACTAGCCCTATGCGATGCGGCGGCGAGGGTATGTGCGTCCTATGATCTCGTAGCCATGGTTGGAGGGACGTGACACGTAGCGACGTAGTTATACAGGGCGGCGAAGCTCAGGAGCGCCGCGGCGCGTCTGGTTTTCGGGTCAGCGAGACAGATGCTCGACGTACCTCTGGTAGCTGTAGACCCGGTTTTTCTTCTGGCCGGTGATTTCGATGACGATGTCGAGATTCTCGAGCAGGCGGACCGCGGCAGTGGCGGTGGGGAACGTCGTGTCGAGGTGCTTGCGAACCTGTTCGATGCTGAACCGCGGCATGACCGGCAGCAGCTCGAACAGCCGAATGCTGATCGGTCCAGCCTTCGGCGAGGCCAGGAGGCGTTTGCGGTCGGCGGTGATCAGGGATGCCGCGTCGATGATGCCGCGCTCGGCTTCTCCGGCGGCCTCGGCCACGCCTTCGAGGAAAAAGGCGATCCAGCCCTCCCAGTCACCTTCGGTCCGGATGCTGGTCAGGCGGCGGTAGTATTCCCCTTGGTGTTGCTTGAGATACCCGCTGAGGTACATCAGGGGCTCGTCGAGCAAGCCCCAGGCCTCGAGTAGCGCGGCGATCAGCAGACGCCCGATGCGTCCGTTGCCGTCGAGGAACGGGTGGACGGTTTCGAACTGGGCGTGGGTCAGGGCGATGCGGACCAGCAGCGGCAGGTCGGTGGCCTCGTCGTGGATGAATCGTTCGAGGGCGGCCAGCAACTCGGGCACTTGCGTGGGGGGCGGGGGCACGAAGGCAGCGTTACCCGGGCGCGTGCCGCCAATCCAGTTCTGGGAGCGGCGCAGTTCGCCGGGCTGCTTTCCTGCGCCGCGTGCGCCGTTGAGCAGGCGAACATGGGCCTCGCACAGCATGCGAACGCTGATCGGCAGCCCATTCGGATCGCGCAGCTGGTCCTGAACCCACCGAAATGCAACCAAGTAATTGGTCACCTCCTCGACGTCGGCTTCGTTGCGGACCGCCAGACCGGCTTCGTCGTCGAACAGGTCCGTCAGGGTGGCCTGGGTGCCCTCGATTTGCGACGTCAGCAAGGCCTCCTTGCGGATGGCGCTGTAGAGCAGCCAGTCCACTGACGCCACCAGGCCGGACACGCCGTCCAGCCGCGCCACGGCGAGCTCGGCGCGTTGGTTCAACGCCGCGTACGACGCCGGAGCGAGCGGTGGGTCGACGGGTGGCAGGGCGTGCGGAACGAATGCGTCGACCGTTTCGCCGAACGTGCTCGTCGAAACATGGGTGCCCGTGACCCTGACCATACGAAAGCCTGCTTTAATATTGGAATTGTTATTAAAGCAGGCTTTACTAGCGGTTGCCAGAGTGGAAGTGGGCTTTAATGCCGCGTGCCGCGCCGTTGAGGTGGCTTCGGCTAACCGGCGCACCGCGTCGGGTTACCGCCCGTCCTCACGGGCCCCCCACAAGAGAGGTACGTGAGGTCATAGGGCCGGGTCCGGACAACGCGTCCGGTGCGCCGCTCACGGGGCCAGAAAAACGCCACGATTCGTGACATAACTCAGGCGCCAATTAGGCACGAGCTACGGCGAATGGACCATAACGCATTGTATTTATTGAGGTAAATGGAGCGGATTTTCGGGTTCGAATCCCGCCCTCTCTGCCATCTTCAAAAACCCCGCGACGGCGGGGTTTTTTGTGTCTGCGGATGGTTGGCTGGCGGCAGACCGGGAACGCCAAGCCTATCCGGCAGCGGCCTTGCGTTTGACCCGAGTAGCTGCGTCCGCCGTGCCCTGCGGGGAGTCGATACGGCCTTCGTCACGCAGAGACTGGAACGCGTCCGAGATCACCCTGAACATGTGAATGCCCATCGAGTTCTCTTCGACGCTCATGCGGTCGGTCGCCAGCTTGACGAATGCGCTCGCGTTGTCGGCCATCTGCTTGTAGTAGCGCTGGCCCGCGGGGGTGACGGTCACCAGCTTTTCGCGACCGGATTCGGGGTCTTCTGAAATCACGATGAAGTTGTAGGGCGGCTTCGCCAGCGCACGCAAGGCTTTCGAGACGGTGCTGCTGGTGATGTCATACCAGCTGGTCAGGCAGCGTTCGATCTCTTTCCGCTTCAGGCTCTTGCTGCCGCGTTGCATGCCCTCCGAACGCAGCAACCACATGATCACGGTCTGATGCCGGTCCAACCCCTGGTTGCCCCGCAGGGCGTCTTCGACCTGCATGCCGATGGAGTAATGGATTGGGTAAAACAATTCCATGAAGTGTTCCGCGGCCCTTTCGTGGCTCACCTCTTTGATATCAGCTTTCGGTCTCAACGGCGTGGTTTCCTGTGCATGGTGGGCGAGTGCCCCGTCACGTCCATGCTATTTCGCACCTTCTGCCTCAGCAAGTATGTCGAATTGACAATATTTTGTAATGACAATAAATTCGCGGCAAACAATGAGGATGCGAGGTGCGAGATGACGGCTGAACTGAGACCCGAAGTGGATGACGAGGCCGGCCAGGCGCAGGCACTCCGCCAAACCCTGGAGACGCTGCAACACGGTTTCCGTGCCGAACGCTATCCCTCGGTGGCGACGCGTATCGACCGGCTGGATCGTCTATGGAACGCACTTGACCGGTTCTCGGACCAGCTCTGCGAGGCCTTGAATGACGATTTCGGCTATCGCTCTTCCCGGCAATCGTACTTCGCGGATGTGGCGACCACGGGCAAGTCCATCCGTTTGACGAAGAAGGGCGTCCGCGGGGTTTGGCGAGTCTCAGCCGGTGGCCGACAACGACACGGAAGAGGGGCGTGAATTGAACCGCCGAACAGAGCTGACAGTGACCGGCAACTAGCGAGGGTGTGGTGGCTAAACGACCACGTTAGTCGCCGATTCCGCGACGCGGTTGGCGACGCTGTTACTGTCTCCCCTGCATAGATGCTGGAGCATGCATCGGGCCGCACTACGGTGACGGTAACAGCAGACTCGCAGCGAATCCGTTGTCTTGTTTAAGGAAAGGTATGAAAACTCGAATCACTGAGTTGTTGGGGATCCGCCATCCAATCATCCAGGGAGGCATGCATTTCGTCGGTTACGCCGAGCTCGCCGCGGCGGTCTCCAACGCAGGCGGACTGGGCATCATTACCGGATTGACCCAGAAAACCCCCGACAAGCTGGCGGCCGAAATCGAGCGCTGCAAGGGGCTGACCGATAAGCCGTTCGGGGTCAATCTGACCTTTTTGCCCATGATGGATGCACCCGATTATCCGGGCCTGGTGCAGGCGGTGATCGAAGGTGGCGTGAAGATTGTTGAGACTGCTGGAAACAATCCCGCCGAGTATCTGCCGGCACTCAAGGATGCCGGGATCAAGGTCATTCACAAATGCACGGCCGTACGGCATGCGTTAAAAGCTCAAAAGATCGGTTGCGACGCGGCCTCGGTCGATGGATTCGAGTGTGGCGGGCACCCCGGCGAGGACGATATCCCCAATATGATCTTGTTGCCGCGTGCTGCCGACGAGTTGGAGATTCCGTTCGTCGCTTCCGGTGGCATGGCGGATGGACGCTCTCTCGTTGCCGCGCTGGCGCTGGGTGCCGATGGAATGAACATGGGCACGCGTTTTCTCGCCACCAGGGAAGCCCCCGTTCACGATAACGTTAAGCAGGCCATTGTCGCCGCGTCCGAACGTGACACGCGGTTGATCATGAGGCCGATACGCAACACCGAGCGAGTGCTGCGAAACCCATCGGTTGATCGTGTCCTCGACATTGAGCGTG
>NZ_CAXRDQ010000085.1:0-10297 GCF_964229365.1 Abyssibacter sp.
GCAGGCTTGCGGGAAACCCGGCCCGTTCCGTACGGAGTGCGCCTGAAAACAGGCCATGCGGCGTTACTCGTCGCTTGTTTGGAATGACCCAACTTCACTTCTCGCGCCTTGCCTGGCCTGTTTTCAGGCGGCAACTTGGCGGCGGGAATAGGTCAGTGTTTCCCTAGACCCGCGTTTCCCTAGGCTTTCGGTTTTGCCTTGGTTTTTGACTTGGGCTTGCCCGCGCCTTTTCGCTTGGCGCCCGCCGGCTTGCCACCCGTAGGCTTGCCCTTGGCGCTGGGTGCGCCGCTGGGACGCTCCTCAAAGTCACGAATCGAGAGCTTCTGACCACAGACCCAGACACCCTTGAGATGCGTGAATACCTCGCGCGGCATCCCCTCCGGCAGGTCGACCACGGAGAACCGCTCCCGCAACTCCACGCGGCCGATGTGACCGGCCTCGATACCCGCCTCGTTGGCAATGGCACCGACAATGTTGCCCGGCTTGACGTTGTGCTCCCGGCCGACGGCAATCCAGTAGCGGCGGTAGCCATCAGGCACCGCCTGCTGGCCACGTTCGAGGCGGCGGCCGCGTTTGTCATCGGTCCCTCGCTCCTGCGGGGCCCTGGGCGACTTGATGTTTTCTTTTTCACGCAGCAGGAAGGGCTGCCCACGGTTCAGCTCGGCCATGAGCGCGGCGGCTAGGTCTGCCGGCGCCAGTCCGGTGGATTCGGCCATTTGTGCAACCAGCTCACGGTAGGTGTCGAGTCCGGCCGCGGCATGGCCCTGAAGGCGTTCGGTGAGCGCTTGCAGCCGATGCGCGTTCACCGCCGCTACCGTCGGCAGCTCCATGGGTTCGACGCTGCTGCGGGTGACCTTGCCGATCAGCTTGAGCATGCGCTGCTCGCGCGGCTGCACGAACAGAATCGCCATTCCCTCGCGCCCGGCACGGCCGGTGCGCCCGATCCGGTGCACGTAGACCTCCGGATCACCTGGCATGTCGTAGTTGAACACGTGGCTGATGCGCTCCACGTCCAGGCCGCGAGCCGCCACGTCGGTAGCGACAACGACTTGAATGCGTCCGTCGCGCAGCCGCTGCACCGTCTGCTCGCGTTGTTCCTGCGACAGGTCGCCGCTCAATGCCTCGGCGGCGAGGCCGCGTTCGCGTAGAAAATCCGCCACCTCGCTGGTCGCGACCTTGGTCCGCACGAACACCATCGCGGCATCCGGCGACTCGACCTCCAGCAACCGCGCCAGCAGCTCGGATTTCTGCCCCGAGTGCACCATGACGTAACGCTGTTCGATGGTCGTCGCGGTGGCGGTGGCCTGCTTGACCCGCACCTCGGCCGGGTTGTTCAGGTGCTCGTTGGCAATGCGCGCAACAGGACGCGGCATGGTCGCCGAGAACAGCGCGATTTGCCGGTCGTCAGGTGTGTGGCTGAGCACCCATTCCACATCGTCGATGAAGCCCATGCGCAGCATTTCGTCGGCTTCGTCCAGCACCAGCATCTTCAGATGCGACACATCCAGCGCACCCTTGCGCATGTGGTCCATCACCCGGCCCGGCGTGCCGACAACAATGTCCACGCCGGAGCGCAGGGCGCGGGTCTGAGGCGGATACGGCGACCCGCCGTAGACTGCGATCACCCGACACCCGGACAAACCCTTGGCGTAGGTTTCGAAGGCTTCGGCCACCTGCTGCGCCAGCTCGCGCGTCGGCGCCAGAATCAGCGCCGACGGCGCACGCTGCTTGCCGCGCGTACCGGCCTCTTGCGCCAGCATTGTCAGCAAGGGCAGCGCGAACGCCGCTGTCTTGCCGGTGCCGGTCTGGGCCATGCCCAGCACATCGCGGCCTTCGAGCAGGTACGGGATCGCCTGCGACTGGATCGGCGATGGCGTGGTGTAGCCCAGCTCCGCCACGGTGGCGAGGATGGAATCCGCCAGGCCAAGCGAGGCAAAGCCGGACGGCGAGGATTCAGTGTTCAAGGGACGTGCTCACGAGTGGGGTGATGTGCATGGACATCGGTCCGATCCGCGCGGGATTCGGAAGGGGGAAGGCGGCTGCAAAGCCGACCGCTGGCCGGAGAAAGCCACCGGCATTATAGAACAAAGCGCCGCGATCACCCGACAGCATCTGGCCAACGGCTCACAGCGCCCGATTTTCCCGCCCCCCGGAGCCCCACAATCGCGCGCGGCTACGCGGTGATGGCCGCGTAGTGAAACCGCAGGTGATCCTCGATGAAACTGGCGATGAAGTAATAGCTGTGATCGTAACCGCCATGCATACGAATCATCGCCGGGTAGCCGGTGTCCTCGCAGACGGATTCCAGGCGCTCGGTCTTGAGCTGGGCCTCCAGGAAGTTGTCGGCCGTGCCCTGATCGACCAGCAGCGGCAGGTGCACATCCGTCTTGCGGATCAGCTCCACCGTGTCGTAGGTCCGCCACGCCGCCTCGTCCTCGCCCAGATAACGCCCCAAGGCCTTCTGGCCCCAGGGGACCCCGGCCGGATTGACGATGGGCGAGAACGCCGAAGTCGAGCGATACCGATCCGGATTGCGCAAGGCGATCATCAACGCGCCGTGCCCGCCCATGGAATGCCCAGCGATGGCGCGCCGACCGTCCAGCGGCAAGGCGCTCTCGACCAGCGCGGGCAATTCCTCGACCACGTAGTCGTACATCCGATAATGCTCGGACCAAGGTGACTGGGTGGCATTGACGTAAAAACCTGCGCCGAGGCCGAAATCGTAAGCCCCTTCGGGATCGTCTGGCACGCCCTCGCCACGAGGACTGGTATCGGGCATCACCAGGGCGATGCCCAGCTGCGCCGCGACGCGCTGCGCACCGGCCTTGGTCGAGAAGTTTTCATCCGTGCAGGTCAGCCCAGACAGCCAGTACAGCACCGGCACCTTCCGCTCGCCCGCTTGAGGCGGCAGATAGACAGAAAACGTCATCCGGCACTGCGTCGCGGCCGAATCGTGCTGGTACCGGCGTTGCTCGCCGCCGAAAACGAGCTTGGTATCGACGAGTTCGAGTTCGGACATCAGTAGTGGATCACGGAGCGAATGGATTTGCCTTCGTGCATGAGATCAAACGCCGTGTTGATCTCCTCCAGCGGCATCGTGTGGGTGATGAAGGTATCCAGTTCGAATACGCCGTCCAGATACTGCTGCACATAACCCGGCAGTTCCGACGCACCCTTGACGCCACCAAACGCGGTGCCGCGCCAGACGCGACCCGTCACCAGTTGGAACGGCCGCGTGGAAATCTCCTCGCCCGCCCCGGCCACGCCGATAATCACCGATTCGCCCCAGCCCTTGTGACAGCACTCCAGCGCGGAGCGCATCACATGAACATTGCCGATGCACTCGAAGGAGTAGTCCACGCCGCCGTCGGTCATGTCGACGATGACCTCCTGGATCGGCTTGTCGAAGTCCTTGGGGTTGACCACGTCGGTCGCGCCCAGCTGCTGTGCAATCGGGAACTTGGATGTATTGATATCGATGGCGAGGATGCGCCCGGCCTTGGCCATCGTCGCGCCGATGATCGCCGACAGCCCGATGCCGCCCAGCCCAAAGATCGCCACCGTGTCGCCCGGCTGGACCTTGGCCGTGTTCATCACCGCGCCCATGCCGGTGGTCACGCCGCAGCCGAGCAGGCAGACCTTCTCCAGCGGCGCCGCTTTGCTGATCTTCGCGAGCGCAATCTCCGGCAATACCGTGTATTCGGAAAACGTTGACGTGCCCATGTAGTGGTAGATCGGCTGACCGTCGATGGAGAAGCGCGACGTGCCATCTGGCATCAGCCCCTTGCCCTGCGTGGTGCGAATCGCCTGGCACAGGTTGGTTTTGCCCGAGGTGCAGAATTTGCACTCGCCACATTCCGGCGTGTAGAGCGGAATCACGTGATCGCCCACCCCGACCCGAGTCACGCCCTCGCCCACCGCTTCGACGACACCGCCACCCTCATGACCGAGGATGGACGGAAAAATGCCTTCGGGATCGTCACCGGACAGCGTAAACGCATCGGTATGGCAGACACCGGTCGCGACCAGACGCACCAGCACCTCGCCTCGTTGCGGCGGCTGCAAATCGACCGTCTCGATACTCAGAGGCTTGCCGGCCTCCCAGGCCACTGCCGCGCGCGTCTTGATCACATCCATGGACTCTGTTCCTCGTTGTTCCGGGTCGAGGAGTCTAAGCAAGCTCTGCCGCAATCGCACGGATGGGCGGCACCAGCGCTGCCGGCTTGCTACATTTCGCCGCCAACCCGCCCCACTGGCGCAGACCATGGCTCAATCCGACGCTCCCGCCGACACGCTCGGCACACCGTTCTCCCCCAATGCCACCCGCCTGCTGCTGCTGGGTAGCGGCGAGCTGGGCAAGGAAGTCGCCATCGAAGCCCAACGCCTGGGCCTGGAAGTCATCGCAGCCGACAGCTACCCCAATGCACCCGCGATGCAGGTCGCCGACCGCGCGCAGGTTATCGACATGCTCGACGCGAACGCACTGCGCGCCGCGGTCGAGACCGAACGGCCGGCTTATATCGTCCCCGAGATCGAGGCCATCGCAACCCAGGAGTTGCTGAAGCTGGAGCAGGAAGGCTGGAACGTCATTCCGACCGCACGCGCGGCCAATCTGACCATGGATCGCGAAGGCATCCGCCGGCTCGCCGCCGAAACCCTGAACCTGCCCACCTCGCCATACCGTTTTGCCGACCACCTGGACGGGGTCCGCGAGGCCGTGTCGGCCGTGGGCACGCCTTGCGTGATCAAGCCGGTGATGAGCAGCTCGGGCAAGGGCCAGAGCGTCATCCGCAGCGACGCCGACATCGAGAGCGCCTGGGTGTATTCACAGCAAGGCGGGCGCAGCGGCGCGGGACGCGTAATCGTCGAAGGGTTCATCGACTTCGACTACGAAATCACGCTGCTCACCGTGCGCCACAGCGCCGGCACCAGCTTCTGCGCCCCCATCGGTCATCGACAGGAAGACGGCGACTACCGCGAATCCTGGCAACCGCACCCGATGTCCGAACAGGCGCTATCCGGCGCGCAGGCCATCGCGTTGTCGATCACAGACTCATTGGGCGGGTACGGCGTGTTTGGCGTCGAACTCTTTGTGCAAGGTGACGAGGTCTGGTTCTCGGAGGTTTCACCACGGCCCCATGACACCGGCATGGTGACAATGATCTCGCAGGATCTCAGCCAGTTTGCGCTGCACGTGCGCGCCATACTCGGGCATCCGGTGCCGGCCATCCGGCAGCTGGGTCCCTCGGCGTCAGCCGCGCTGCTCATTGAGGGAGATCAGTCGGCACCACAGTTCGGCAACCTGGCCCAAGCACTCGCCGAGCCGGGTACCCAGCTGCGCCTGTTCGGCAAGCCCAGCGTCAAGGGGCGGCGGCGCATGGGTGTGGCGTTGGCGAGCGGGCAAGACATCCACCACGCCAAAGCGACCGCAATTCGCGTTGCTCAGGCTGTCGAAATCAACACGCCGTAAGCCGATTGCGTCTGATAACAGATCATGCGGCGTTCGTCGGCGCGCCCATGTGCCCCTTGCAGGCCCGCCTTCGGCGGGGTCAATTCGCTCCCGGCGAATGGACGCACGTCGCTTACTTGGAATGCCCAACCTTCATGTCTCACGCCTTGCTTGGCCTGTTTGCCGGCAGCAATTTGGTCGCGTGAATAGCGCAGCGCTTCCCGAATGTGCTCTATGCTTTTTTCTAACTTGCAAGTTAGAATCACAAACGCCCACACCCTACTCGTGAGCGCGCGATCAGGATGACGCCAAAACCATCATCAACGCGCGATTTAGACACAGAAGGAAGAATGATGAACAGGTTAAAAACATCAGCCTCAATTGTTTCGTTGGCCCTCTTAACAGCCTGTGGTGGAGGAGGATCATCCTCAAACTTCGAGCCGGGCCCGTCTTCTATCGAAAATCCTGATGACGCAGCGGCCTTCCTTTCTGTGGCATTTACAAGCCAATCCGCTCAACTTTCCGGAAAAAAAGTTCACTCTTGGCATGCCTCTGCACCACTCACCAAGGAGCTGGTCACTGAGAACTGCGACGCGGGTTTTTACACCTACGATGATGAATCTGGGCGCTACGACTACTCCGATTGCCGGTACGGAACAAGCGGTGACGACTATGAACTCATCAACGGCGTAGTGATCAGTCGATGCGCGGATGATGTTGGTGGAGGGCCAGCGCGCGACAACGACTGCGAAGGTAGATTTCACGTGACTCGCGGGGTTGAAGAAGCTCCATTCGTGGTGGAGCGCCAGTACAGTCGCGGCACTCGAACGAGCACTCGAAAAATATCAGTGGACTCTACCTACACAAACGATGACAGGAGCGAGTCGTCGATGCTTATATTCAACGGAAACCGCAGCATATCGATCCGAGACGACTTTTCTGCGGATATCGATTTCCAATACGCAGACTATCAATGGTCCTATTTCGTAGACTTTTTTGACCAATACGAAACGTACGCATTCAACGGCACAATGGATTCAAATCTTGGAGAATTTTTAACCGGATGCGCGAACGGCAGTGCAACCTATGAAACGACGGAACCTCTCTGGATTTACGAAGGCTATTCCGGGTATCAATTCACCAACAATGGCGAAATCCTCGTCACCGACTCCAGCGGGAACACAGCAACGGCGGTTGTTGACTCAATAGGGTTGGTCGTTACGGTGAATGGCGAATCACAAACTTATTATTTCCAGGAACTGGTGAATCGTTGTCAGTTCTGAGGCCACGGATGCCTTCAAGGCATTTGGGCACGAAGCATCATGCCGGTCCAGATGGGATTCAGCGAGTCGGACGGTTCTACGCTGCAATCTATTTCTGCCCCGTGGCGGGGGCAATACATCATCACGGGCCGATCCGTTACTCATTGGACGTCCCGTCACGGTTTGTTCCGCGCTACGTCCAAATCAGCAGGTGATACGCGAAATAAGGGCATCGCCTGTCAACTCTTCAATGGAACTCCGCCACGGAAACGCCGCCTAAGCTCTCGCCGTAGCGCAGCCCAAGTGCCGCAAGCCGGCACCACCCAAACTCAGGAGTCGCACGCCATGACAACCACGAAATACGCCGCGGCACTCGCCGCCAGCTTGATCTTCACGATCAGCGCCGCCGATGCCGGCGCAGGTGACGGTTCTCGACTGTTCAAGCACATGGATGCCGATGGCGACGGTGTCATCACACGGGCGGAACTGACCACCCAACGGGAAGCCGTCTTCGCACGCATCGACAAGAACGGCGACGGCCTGGTTAGCGCCGAGGAACGGCAACAGGCCGCCGAGGGTCGCGGACAGCGCCTGCGTGACCGCATGCAGGGTCAGGGCGACGACATCGCCGAGGCCATCGACACCGACGGCGACGGCAACATCTCCCGCGAGGAGTATCTGGCGGCGCCGACGCCCATGGCCGACTTCGCCGACACCGATGGCGATGGTGGCGTCACGCAGGAAGAGTTCGCCGCCTTTGTGCAGGCTGACAAGGCAAAACGGAAATAAGTCTCACGCGGCCGGATCGGCGCGGCGCGAGGCCCGCCTTGAACCTGGCCTGCGCTTGGACGCCGACACCGGCCAGCGAAACAGCGCGGGCTACAAGGGCAAACGGTCTAGCCGCTCAGCAGAATGAGCGGTCGGGGACGGTAAAGCGTCGGATACGCTGCGCTTCGTCGACGATGTCGGAAGCTTGTCGTAATAGCGGGCTGCGTTGGCGCTACCCTCATCGGCATCGTTCGGGGCTCCAATCTGCCGCGTTTCGATCCAGTAGTACCGGCCTTCGATGGTGTTGATCAGCGTGATATCCCGGCGATCGTATTCGGCGCAGTCCTCTTCGGAAGGCGCACAACCGCCTGTCTCGGTTGCCGTGTTTCGGTAGCGCTTTAGCCGCAGTCGACCATCCGGAAGAACCGACCAGTGAAATCGGCTGGCCGGATCGGTGCTGTCATCCACGGTCACCACCACGCTCGCACCCGACGAATCCTCGGCAATGTAGTCATCGACGTGCGAACCCGTCCCGTCGGGGTCAAAACGCAAGGCGAACCCTTTTAGCTGAGGCTGATGTGGTTGCTGTTCGTCCCCGCGCCCGAACTGGTAATACATGCCAGGGACTATCTCCGCCTGGAAAGCCTGTATTCCGATTCCGCACAAGGCGGAGACCACATCGAGCCTGCGCTCACCCTGAGGACCTCTCAGATCAGCCATCCAACGGCTCGCACACTCATCGACCTCCCTCTGCCCGCGGTAGGTGGCGGTTGTCCCATCATCAAACACCAGAAAGATGGCGTCCTGTAACCGTTCCCAGCTAAATGATCGCTCGCTGAGCAGTGCGATACCGGTCGTCTCCGTCGCGAACCACAGAAGATCAGCATTGACCTCAGGAGTTGGGTAAAACGAACCGGACCCCGTGTACTCGAAGATTGGAACCGCGACGTAGTCATCCACTTCGATGTTGATACTCTGCTGGAAGTCGGCGTACACGCCGTTGTCGGATAGATATCGCCAGCCCGCGTTGGTGACAACCGTTGACAGCACCGCCAGTTGGCGGTCTGGCGCTTGGTACTCGTAGGTATCCCGAGACTGCACCCGATCTGGTCGAAAAGGGAAAAGCGCAGACTCGGTCCAAAAGTAGGTCGTGCCTTCGGACAGCAGTGAATCGCTCTGAGCGAAGCTCACGACGAACTCACCTCCCTCCGCTTGGGACCATGTCACCTGAGAATCATGCGATGCAGAGTAGGTATCGCCACCACCGTCTGCCTCCAGCGAATACGCCCGCAGCACATTGACGCGGTTGAAGTCGTCGGACTGGCCAAGCAGGCGGAGCAAGGCGGTTGTCGGTCGCTCACGAACACGCTCCACGAAACCTGGCCTGTCGATGAAGCCGCGCTCCACAGCGCGAAATCGTTCGGCGCCACCGGCGTCATAAATCGCGTCGACGAACGCCAGCACCGCAGCGACGTCAGAGGCGAACGCCGCAGTATCGGAAAATTCATCCGAGAGCGTCTCAGGGTGCTCGTCACTGGTTATAAGCTGCAGGGCACTGGCAGTCTGCAACATGAACTGCGGATCGACAGTACGCGGTCCATTCTCGCTGATAGCGAGATTCTCGCCGAACCGCGCCCGTAGCTGAGCCATTTCGGCCGTACTGACGGGGGTCAGATTGACCCGACTGCTGTCGTCGTCGGAAAGCTCATCATCGCCGCCCGCGAGCGCTCGAACCTCGGCGCTCGTCCCGAGCAATGCGTCCATGCGAACGGGAATCTCGCGATATGTCCCCGTGACTTCAAGCCAGAGCACATCGCCATCCATCCAACTGCGCGGCAGCGCAAGACTGTATCGGCCCTGCGCATCGGTGGTCGTCGTCAGCGTCTGCTCACCGGCATGGGCCGTTAGCGTGGCTCCGCTCAGTGCCGGAAACAACGTTTTTCCGGACACCTGGATGACGCCCCCAGAACCATCCGACTCCGCCTCATCGGAACATGACGCCAACACCAGGGCACCGATGACCAGCCCCAGGCAATAAGCCGGAAAAATTCGATTGTTCATCTTGACCCCAGTTCAACCAAGCGCAGGCTATAGGTTCACTTTAGGGCTGCAATGTGTTTTTTGGAAATTTTTCCCACTCTTATGGCGCTCAGGCCAAAGACACTGAATGAATGCGCCTAATGCCCAACCTCTCTCGCCTGGACCTCTGAGACCGATGGCCGGTCCCCGCCCCCACCCTTGCGTCGCCAGTCGTGAAACCGTTCCACCCAGCGCAGTACGCCTTCGGGCTTGTGGGCGTTCTTCCATTGCCCCGCGGCGTATTTGTTGGCCTCTGACAACGTTGGGTAGACGTGGATGGTGCCCATGATCTTGTTCAGGCCGAGGCCATGGCGCATGGCCAGGGTGTACTCGGCCAGCAACTCGGCGGCGTGTTCGCCGACGATGGTGACGCCGAGGATCTTGTCCTTGCCGGGCACGGTGAGCACCTTGACCATGCCATGCGCTTCGGAATCCGCAATGGCGCGATCCAGATCGTCGATGCCATAGGTCGTGACCTCGTATTCGACGCCGGCCTCCCGGGCCGAGGTCTCGTTGTGGCCCACATGGGCGACTTCGGGATCGGTGAATGTCGCCCAGGGCACAACTGAATAGTCCACGCGAAACCGCTTGAACTGACCGAACAGGGCGTTGACCGCGGCGTACCAGGCCATGTGCGAAGCCGTGTGGGTGAACTGGTACGGCCCGGCCACATCGCCCGCGACGTAGATGTTCGGATACTTGGGGCGCAGAAAGTCATCGGCGACGATGGTGCGATCGG
>NZ_CAXRDQ010000086.1:0-16380 GCF_964229365.1 Abyssibacter sp.
GGCCGGTGCAACCACCATGCGAGCAAGCGTATCGGCCAACACGGTCAATCCGGCGCCGACAATCAAGCTGCCAGGAATCAGAAATCGATGGTGGGCGCCCAACAACAGGCGCACGACATGCGGCACGACCAGCCCCACGAAGGCGATAACGCCGGTGTAGGCGACCACAGCGCCAACGGCGAGTACGGTGGCACCCAGCAGCCGGTTGCGTACGCGCTGGCCGTCCACGCCGAGATGCCCGGCCACCTGCTCGCCCAGCGCCAGCGCGTCCAGGGAACGGTGCTCGCGCACCATCATCACGCAGCAAACCGCGACCACGGGCACGAGCCATTGCAGGGCCGCCCAGTCGGTGCGCGCGAGACTGCCGAACATCCAGAACGTTAATGTCCGAAGCTGCTGATCGTCCGCGGCGTAGATCATCAGGCCCAATAACGCCGCCGTGAGCGCGTTGATCGCAACCCCGCCCAGCAACAGCGCCACGGCGGAGGTGCGACCATCGGCTCGAGCCAACGCGAATACCGCCAGCGCCGATAACAGGCCGCCGCCGAATGCCGCCATCGGCAACAACAGGCTGCCCAGCCCCCACACAATGACCAGGGCGGCGCCCAGGGCCGCCCCGCTGGAAATCCCGATCAGCGCCGGCTCGACCAGTGGGTTGCGTGTGAGCCCCTGCAACACCGCGCCACCGCCTGCCAGCGCTGCGCCGGCCACCAGTGCCGTGAGCACGCGCGGCAGGCGGATGACCTCGATCGTCGCCTGCTCATAGGCGGGTACCGATGATTGCCCGATGCCAATCAAACCGAGAACGATGTCGAAGGTGCGGTTCAATGGAATCTGTAGAGGCCCCAATGCCAGACTGCAAAGCGCGACAAAGACCGTGGCCACCAGCAGTCCAGCGGTGACCGGCCCCCGCGCGCTGTCGGCGATTCGAATCATGGCGTGGCCATGGCTGGTGCCGGCGCGAGCGCGGTAGCCAGGCGCTCCGCGGCCTCGCCCAGACGCGGCCCCATGCCCAGCAGCAACAAGCTGTCCAGCACCACGAACTGATCGGCGGCCAACGACACAAAACCCGGCTGCCCGCGCAATCTGTCCAAGCCTCCCAGCGTCCGCAAAGCATGATCGGGCACGACCACCGCCTGTGGGGCGAGTCGCAGCAGCGCTTCGTCGCCAACGGGTCGGTAGCCTCGGAATGCGGAGGCCGCATTGCGCGCGCCGACCAGTGTCAACATGGCATCGGCGGCCGTACCGCGCCCGGCGACCATGATCTGACCGCCCTGGCCTCCGATTACGACGATCACGTCCCGTGGTTCGCCGCCAATCGACGGCAGGCCGCGTAGTGCAATGAGCAGTTCGCGGACCAGCGCCTGCGCCCGATCCGGGCGGCCCAGAAGTGTCGCCAATGTCTCGATCATCGACACAGTGTCGTTCACCGAGCGCGGATCGGGAACCAGGGTGACCGCGACACCCGCCGCGCGAAGTTGCTCGAATACTGCTTCCGGGCCGGCATGTTCGGCGGCCAGCACGTGGTCCGGCCGCATCGCGAGAATGCCTTCAGCCGCCAGCGTGCGCGCATAACCCACCTTCGGGCGTGAGACGGCGGCCTGGGGATAGGTGCTGCTGGTGTCCACGGCCACGACCTGATCTCCGGCGCCCAGCGCGAAAACAGTTTCGGTGACCGCGCCCCCGATCGTGACCAGCCGCGCCGCCTCCGCCGAAACCGTCACCGGTACGACGATCGCGAGCAAGGACAGCAAGCCGATCGACCACGCCCCCCAGAAACACCGCGAAACCCGGTTTCCGGCACGCGTTGTGGCGCACGTCAGCGGCCGCGTCGACCGGCCGAATGAACCCGCAAGAGGCAGAGGCATAAGAGAGTATTTGTGAATACGAATGGTTCTCATTAAGATACATTTCAGGACCATGCTGCGGCAAGCCCTGCGCTGCCGCGAACCCGCCGCCACAAGGACGTCCACGCG
The DNA here is from genome assembly GCF_964229365.1 of Abyssibacter sp. Taxonomy (NCBI): domain Bacteria; kingdom Pseudomonadati; phylum Pseudomonadota; class Gammaproteobacteria; order Chromatiales; family Oceanococcaceae; genus Abyssibacter; species Abyssibacter sp. The sequence goes on from NZ_CAXRDQ010000086.1 coordinate 1,977, forward strand.
CCATGACCGAAGCTGCCTCCGAGGCCCGCCGCCTGCTCTCCCGCTGCACGCATGGCGTGTTGTCCACGCATAGCGTGACCGTGGAGGGCTATCCGCTGGGATCGATCACCCCGTATGTGCTGGACCCGCAGGGCCTCCCGCTCATCCTGATTTCGTCGATCGCCCAGCACACGAAGAATCTGATCCGCAATCCCAAGTGCTCGCTGACGCTATCCGAGCCGGAGGTCGACGATGTGCAGGCCAGCGGCCGGTTGAGCGTGCTGGCAGATGCATCGCCGTTAACGGATGCCGAGGCCGCGCTGGGCGAGCGCTACATGCGATTTTTTCCCGATGCCCGCGACTACGAGCAGGCCCACGATTTTGCATTCTGGCGATTGACGCCGGTGCGTCTGCGCTACATCGGCGGATTCGGCAAGATCCATTGGCTCGATCCGGCACAGGCGCTGCGTCCCAACCCGTTCTCCGTGGAACAGGAGACGGGCGCCGTCGCCCATATGAACCGCGATCATGCGGATGCCGTTGCCAAGTACTGTGAGTTTGCTGGCCTGAACACCGCGGGGCGCCGGCCCGAGATGACCGGGGTCGATGCCGAGGGGCTTTACATTCGCATCGGGCACGCCGTGCATCGCGTCGGCTTTCGTGAGCCGGTGGAATCCATGGATGCGCTGCGCAAGACCACGATTGCGATGTGCCAACCGGACTACTGGGGTGCTGCTCAGGCAGCCGGGTCGAGTCAATGAATAGGGGTGCGCTGCTCGCGGCGTGCTCCTTACTGCTACCCACGACGCTGGCCGCACAAGCCTCAGACACGCCGCAGGTGCTGGACCCCATCGTGGTCACCGGCACCCGGACCGAACACCGGATCAGCGACAGCCCGGTCGATGTACAACTCATCACCGCCGAGGACATCCAGCACTCCGGCGCCCGCGACGTAGCCGAGCTGCTGGAACGCGAGGGCGGAGTCCATGTCGCCCGCGTCGCCGGCCGCGGCACCAGCATCGAGATCCAGGGCCTGTCCTCCGAGCATGTGCTGATTCTGCTGAACGGCCAGCGCGTCATCGGCCGCATCAATGGCGCGATCGACCTAACCCGCCTGCGGGTTGCCGAAATCGAGCGGATCGAGATCGTCAAGGGCCCCAGCTCGGCACTGTACGGCTCGGATGCGCTGGGTGGTGTGGTCAATATCATCACGCGCCAAGCCGCGAACGGCGGCAGCGTCATCGCGCGGCTGGATGACTCGCACCAAGGCGATGTGTTCGCATTCGGCGGCTGGTCTGGCGATGCACTCCGCGGGCAGATCAGCGGCGGTTACAGTCGGCTGAGGCCCTATGACCTGGACGACGCCACCCCCGGCGACGATGCCGTCGACGGCGTCAGCCGCTTCGCCTCGGGGCAACTGGACTGGAACCCTTCTGCGCGGGCCTCACTGGCGGCCTACGGTGCCTACTCCCTGGACGACACGCAGCGCGTCGACAGCGGCACCGGGGGCCGCGTCTACGACACCATCAAGCGCATCGAGGAAGTCCGTGCGCAGGTCACGCCGCGGATGCGCATCGGCGCCGCAACCGACCTGCGTCTCGATCTCGGCTACCAGCGCTACTTCGACCAGTATCTGCAAGTACAGCGGAATGCCGAGGACGGCGTCACCGACGAGGAAACACTGGACGAAATCGGTCTCATGGGGCTGCAGGTCGACCATCTCGCCGGTCGCCATCTGCTCACCGCCGGAGTGGAGCATCAGCTCGAAACCCTGGAGGCCGATCGCCTGGAATCCGACGGCGAACGCGATCGGCAGGCGGTCTTCGTACAAGACGATTTCACGCTGCTCGACGGGGCGCTGACGCTGGTGCCAGGACTACGCTACGACCGCGATTCGCTGTTCGGCCATCAGTGGTCCCCCAAGTTCGCGGCACGGCTGGACCTGACCCAGAACTGGTTGCTGCGACTGGGTTACGGCCATGGCTACCGGGCACCGGACTTCAAGCAACTGCTGCTGCGATTCGAGAACACGGCCGTGGGCTATCGGGTAGACGGCAAGCCCGATCTGAGGCCAGAGCGCAGCCGCGGCCTGAACATCGGCACCACCTGGTTCGCCAACCCCACCACCAGCCTGTCCGCCACGGCGTTCCACAACCGGGTCGAGGACCTAATCGAGATCGTGCTGACCGAACCCGGCCCCCCAACCATTTACAGCTACCGCAACGTCTCGCGTGCCTGGCTGACCGGGGTCGATCTGCAAATGCAGTGGCGGCCGCTGCGCAGCCTGCAACTCCGCCTGGGCTACAGCTATCTGGACAGCGAGGACCGGGACACCGGCGCGACACTGAGCGGTCGCGCCACGCACCGCGCCAATGCCGCCCTCTACTTCGAACAACCGCGCTATGCCCTGGGCCTGCGCGGGACCTGGGTGGACGAACGCGAGTTCGGCGTGGAATTGGACTCCGGCGGTCCGCCCACGGGCGCCGGCATCGCCGGTGCCTACAGTCTGTTCGACGCCCGCACCGAGTGGCGCCGCTTCGCCCCGCTGCAGATCGCGGCCGGTGTCAAGAACCTGCTCGACGAAGGCGACCCGCGCTTTCTGCCCATCCAGCCCCGTTCGGCTTATCTCGAATTTCGGAGAGACTTCTGATGGCCCGTACCCGTCTTGCCCGTGCCGCTCCGCTCGGCTGTCTCCTGCTGTCACTAAACCTGATGACGGGCTGTGCCGACGATCTCTCGCCCCCTGCCGGGGTCAGCGGCGATGAGACACCGCAGGCCGAACTGCCGGGCCCGGGGGGCGATCAAGCCGCGTTTAGCGCCGTTGGCGGCTACTACCACGGCCGGATCGACGCGACGGGCAACGACTGGATCTATATCGACCTGGAAACGCAGACACAGGTCACGCCGGCTGACCCCGATGCCAGCGATGCCTGGGACATCGCCTTTCTCGGCACCGACATCAAGATGAACGGTGGCGCGTCCGGCACGCCGCCCGCCGGTGAGGCTGTGGTTGTCTACCCCGACAAGGTCGAGGCCGGCGTGACCTACCCCTGGGAAGCAGTCACCGGTGCGCCACCGCCCACCGCCGTCGACTACCTCACCGATGAACGCGGAGGCCTGTTGACGGGCTTCACACCGCAGTACGTGTTCACCAACCACCCCGAAGCCGACACCGAACCGGACCGCGTCACGGCCGCGGGCGACCACGGCTGGTATCACGATACCGGTGTCGCCGAAGGCTCGATGATCACCGCACGCAACAACGTCGCCTACGTTATTCGCAGCGTGGAATGCCGCTATTTCAATCTGCGGATGACCGGGTACCGGTCAGAGGCCAACGAGACCGGTTATCCGCAGTTCGATCTGCTGGAGATCCCCGGATCACCTTGCAGCACCGATGGCGGCGGCGTGGTGCCGCGAGGCGCCGTAACGTTCTCCAACACGGCCGACGGCCAGCAGGCGGAGGTCGATGCCACCGCCGAGGACGCCTGGGTCTACATCGATCTGATCAATGCCCTGCAGGTCGAGCCGGCCGAACCAGCAAGCGAGCTGACCTGGGACATCGCACTCATGCGCACCGATCTCCAGATCAACGGCGGCATCTCAGGGCCGGGCGATGCGGCGCTGCACGACATGCTCGGTGGCGACTGGTCCGGCACCATCAGCGTCCCGACCGATGCCGAGTGGCATACGGACGAACCGGACGCGCTGGCCTTTGTCACCTACCCTCCCGCTGAGAACACCGGCGACGGCGCTTGCGGCGGCATCAATGGCGATTTCGGCTGGTACTACTACTCGGGGTTTTGCGACGACGGTGAGGGCGTGCACCACATCTCGCCCCGCGACGTGATCTACGTGGTTCGCGATCGCAGCGGCAGCTACTGGCGCCTGCGAATGCTCGCCTACTACGACGACGCCGGTAGTTCGGCGCATCCCAGCTTCGAGTTCGCGCCGCTGCAATAGACGCTGCGGTCGGCAAGTCTCTGCCGATCGAGCACGGATGGACTTGCCAGATCACCTCAGGCTGTTAGCGTCGCGGGTCCCATTCGAAGCACGGAGCACCCCCATGCCGACTGCACTCGTAGCGATTGCCGATGGCAGCGAAGACATCGAATCCGTCACCATCATCGACGTGCTGCGCCGCGCCGACGTGGACGTCACCGTCGCAAGCTGCGCGGCTGGGCGCCGGCAGATCACCGCCGCTCGCGGCACGCGAATCGAGACGGATGCGCTGATCGGCGACTGCCGTGATCAGCTGTTCGATGCCATCGTGCTGCCGGGCGGGATGCCCGGCGCCGAACACCTGGCGCAATGCGACAGCCTGATGGACATGGCACGGGAACAACTCGACGCCGACCGCCTGCTGGGAGCGATCTGTGCCGCGCCGGCCGTGGCACTGGAACCCAATGGCTTGCTCGCACGCCGTCGCATGACCTGCTTTCCGTCTTTTACCGAGCGCGTGGAAACCGGCACCTGGCTGGATGAACCTGTCGTGCGTGATGGCAGCCTGATCACCAGCCAGGGGCCCGGTACGGCCATCGCCTTCGCCCTGGCCCTGGTTGGTCAGTTGGTGAACCCGGAGTCAGCGGAGCACATCGGCCAGCAATTGCTGGCTGCTGCCTGACCGCTGGAATGCGTCAGCCGCCGCGCTCGCCAGACAGTTCAGGGGGCGGCTCGATGAGCGTGCGCGGCACCCAGCCAGTGTCACCACCCGGGGTTCGGATCTCGCACCAGTGCTGCCCGGCCTCGCGGCGCGACATGCAGTAGGACACATCGACGCCCGAGCCACCGGCGAGCCGGGTCAGCGCGTCGCCGGCGGGGCTGCGCCGGAGGATCACCGATTCGATAGCCGTCACGATGCGGTCGCCCACGGGCGGTGACTTATCGCCCGCGGAAACTCGCGACTCCAGCGTCTGCAACCGCGCTTCCATCGCCAGCAGGCGATTGGACATTTCCAGCGTCTCGTCGGCCCGGTCGGCATCCGCACCCGCGCCGGAGCCCTGCACGATAAACCAGCCGAAACCGGCCATCGCCACGTTGACCGCCAGCAGAATCGCCAGCCCGGTGAGCAGCAGCCGGCGCATCCGCGGTTCGGCGTTCTGATCGGCATCGGCCCCACCTCGAGACATCGACACCAGGCCGAGCACGGCAGCGATGACCACCGCGGCAAGTAAAATCAGTAAAACTGGATGCATGGTCTAAATTCGGTTTCCCCTCGGGCGGGCAGCGTAACTGATCGAGCCGGCGCCCTCATCGCCTTTGCACCATCGCCCTGATGCAAGCCGGCCCGGAATCGGCAACAATCCGCGCCCGGCTCCCGTCCACGCCTTCGGATTTTCAGCATGATCGACCGGCTCCGCCGCATCGTGACCAGCGACGCTTTCGGCCGCTTTATCACCACGGTGATCATCGTCAACGCGATCACCTTGGGCCTGCAGACCAGCGAACAGCTCACCGCGCGATGGGGCGAAGCGTTGCACGGGCTCGATCAGGTCGCCCTCGCAATCTTCACGGCCGAAATCCTGCTCCGACTGGCGGTGATCCCACGCCAATCACTTCGCGACCCCTGGTTCTGGTTCGATTTCAGCGTGGTCGCCATTTGCTACCTGCCCACCGCCGGCCCGCTGTCAGTACTGCGAACGCTGCGCCTGTTCCGCGTGCTGCGGCTGATCAGTGTCGTGCCCAGTCTGCGGCAGACCGTGCAAAGCCTGCTCGGCGCCCTGCCCGGCATGGGCTCGGTGGTGTTGCTGCTGGGGTTGATCTTCTACGTGGGTGCGGTCATCGCAACCGAAGTGTTCGGCGACGCGTTTCCCGCGTATTTCGGCACCCTGGGGCGCTCGCTCTACAGCCTGTTCCAGATCATGACGCTGGAATCGTGGAGCAACGGGATTGTTCGGCCGATTCTCAAGGAATTCCCGCTGGCATGGACATTCTTTGTCCCGTTCATCGTCATCACCAGCTTCGCCGTGCTGAACATGTTCATCGGGGTGATCGTGTCATCCATCGAAGCCGATAGTGAAGATCACCGCCGGGAGCACATGGCCGCGCTGGAAGCCCGACTGATGCAGCGGCTACAAGACATGGAAACGCGGCTGATGGCGCAACAATCGGCAGACCGCCCAGCCATCGAACAGGATGAAAACACCGCCTGATCAGGCAGCGGTCGATCTGCCTGGGTCCGCCCAGCTCACGCGATCCGCCTGCCTGACACTGTTAAAACCTTCGGCGAACTCGCGCGCCAGATCGGTTTCGATGGCCAGCTGCACTTCAGTGGTTTGGGGCGGAGTCTGTGATCGGGTTCGCATGTCGAGCTCTGCGGTGCCGCCGACTATGGCTTCGACGCCAGCCCAATCGCCGGCGCGTAGCCGATTTAGCGCTTCGGCCCCGTTTTCCGCCAGCGCGAACTCGAACATGCCGGTGCCGTGATGGCGCAGACACAAGCGCTTGACGAGCACTCCGGTCGCTGCAGCAAAATCTGATTGACGCAAGGTCGTCTTGACCGAGAGGCGCATCCACTCGGCGGATAGATCAAGCACGTCGCCTTGTGCCACGCTACGAGCGGCAAACTCGCGCAGCATCAGGCGAATCGCGCACGCACGAAAATACGTGGTCACGTCGTCGGCCGCGCCGCGACGACGATTCGCCCTGAACAATCCCTTGCTGCGTCCGAACCAAGCCCTGAGTGCCATGGTCGCTCCCCAGACCATCCTGGTCCGATACTGTCGATTCGAGCAGTCTGTGCGCGGCCGCCAGACGACGCAAGACATGCACAATGCCGCAATCGCGACCGCGGTCGCAGAACAGGCGACCGATGCCGCATAATTCGCCGCCCTTGTTCCCGCCATGCTCCGGATTCACAGCTGATGATCCTGATGATCGACAACTACGACTCGTTCACCTACAACCTGGTGCAATACCTGGGCGAGTTGGGGGCGGAGGTCGTGGTGCGGCGCAACGACGAGATCACCACAGATGGCATTGCCGCGCTGGCGCCGTCGCATTTGATGATCTCGCCCGGCCCCTGCACGCCGAACGAAGCCGGGGTCTCGATGCAGGTGATCCGGCGCTTTGCGGGGCAGATACCGATACTCGGCGTTTGCCTCGGGCACCAGTGCATCGGCCAGGTCTACGGCGGCCAGGTCGTTCGGGCACGGGCGGTCATGCACGGCAAGACATCTGCCATCCACCACAGCGCCACAGGCGTGTTCAGCGCGCTGCCATCACCGTATGAGGCGACTCGCTACCATTCGCTGGTTGTCGACGCTGCGACGCTGCCCGCGGAGTTCGAAGTGACGGCCTGGACTGAGCACGCTGACGGTTCGGTCGACGAAATCATGGGCCTGCGTCATCGCAGCCTGCCGATCGAAGGCGTGCAGTTTCATCCGGAATCGATACTCACCGCGCATGGCCATGACCTGCTGAAGAATTTTCTCAGCATGCGTAGCACGCCACTGGCAGCCTAGTCGCTGTCCAGCAACGCCTGGATGTCCTTGGTCGTCGCCCGGCGAATCGGTTGATCATCCACGGATGAAATCGGTGGTTGACGGCCCCCGCGTTCCGAAAAGACGGTGGCGGCGACGCGCGTGCCTTCGAACTCGAATTCGCAGACGGGCCGCTCCTCGAACACGCCACGCCTGATCTGCAGCCGGACGGCGCCCGTATCGAAGGCGATGCCCTGGTTGAGAAAATGGATGTCCAGTTCCTCCACCGCGTCGGCAAACACGTGCAACTGGATATCGTACTCCCGCGGCTCCAAGCCAATCGCGCCGGACAGGACACCGCCTACCAACCGCGGCCGAAACTCTGCCAGCCAGCGCATGACCCGAATGGCTTTTTGGCGCAGTGCGCGCAAATCCCGGCCCAGGGTTTCGCCGCCAAAGACCTTCTGATAAGCGAGTATGGCGTCGCGAATCTCGCTGTTGCGTGGCAGGCCCGAAGTGGCCTCGGCAGGCAGGTGCTCCGCGGCCTTGGACTTGGCCAGTCGGTAGTCCTTGAGGCCAGTTTCACAGATGATGCGGGCTGCTTCGTTCGCCAGCGCCGCACGTGCTCGGTCGGCGGGGGTCATGGTCAGAACAGGTCTTCGACGCTCTTGGAGTCCTGGCCGTTGCGGTTCCAATCGGAATAGTGATCCGGCGCCTTCGGCACCAGATCCGCAGGGAAGGTTTCGAACACGGCATCTTCGGTGCCGTAAGTCGCCAGCTCGCCCGTGGCCGGATCGATCCGCACCGTCACCAGGCCGGGCGGGCGCTCCATGGTCGAGTTTGGCTGGCCATCGAGCGCCTTGCGCATGAAGTCAATCCACATCGGCAGCGCCGCCCGGCCACCGGCCTCTCCGCGCCCCAGCGGGCGCATCTGGTCGAAACCGATCCAGGCCACCGCAACGAGCTGACCATTGAAGCCGGCGAACCACGCGTCGTTTTCGTCGTTGGTCGTGCCGGTCTTGCCGGCCAAGTCAGTGCGACCCAAGGAGCGGGCGCGCCGCGCTGTGCCACGGGCTACCACGTCCTGCATCATGCTGGTCATCAACCAGGCGTTCTCGGGTTCAATCACCCGCGGTGCCGGTTTGACGATGGGCGTATCGATGCCCGCCCCCCGCGTCGGATCGTCAGGCGGACCACCCAGGAACTTGGGTGCCTCGATCGGCACAGCCGGGCTAGCGTCATCCAGCCCCGGACAGCGCAAACAGCCGATGCTGCGTTCCGGCATGGCGATCGGCTCGCCTGTCGCGGATTCGATCGCATCCATCCAGAACGGGTCGACGAGAAACCCCCCGTTGGCAAACACCGCGTAGGCACGGGCAAGCTCCAGCGGAGACAGCACGCCGCTGCCCAGAGCCAGGGACAGGTTGCGGGGCAAGCGATCTTTGGGCAGGCCGAAACGGCTGATATGGTCACGCGCGGCATCGATGCCGACCTGCCGCAGCAGGCGGATCGACACGAGATTGCGCGAGTTCACCAGGGCTTCGCGCATCCGCGTCGGGCCGTAAAACCGACCGGTGTAGTTTTCTGGTCGCCAGGTGTCTTCCAGCGCCGGATCATCGAATACGACCGGGGCATCGTTGATCACCGAAGCCGGCGTCAGTCCGTTGGCCAGCGCGGCGGAATAAAGCAGTGGCTTGAACGCCGACCCCGGCTGCCGCTGTGCCTGCACGGCACGATTGAACTTGCCCAGGAAGAAGTCGAAGCCACCGACCATGGCCTTGACCTCGCCCGTGACGGGATCCAGCGCAACCAACGCGCCCTGCACGGCGGGAATCTGCGCCAGCCGCCAGATCTTCGCACCGTCATCGGTTTGCACCGATTCCATGCGCAGGACATCGCCGATTTGCGGGCGGCTCTGGTCGCTGAGTTCCGCCCAGGCCAGCCCTTCCGGCGTGATGACCTGCTCGCCCAGCTCCAGCGTACGCACGACCAGGCCGCCGTCTTCTTCGCCCACCACAACCGCCGCCGGCAATCCGCGAATCAGTGGCAGGTCACGCAGTTGCTGGTGCCAGGCGAGGTCCACCTCAGGGTCGGACCAGTCCGTGTCGGGACCGAACCCGGTCTGGGCTTCCGGCCCGCGGTAGCCGTGACGCTGGTCATACGCCAGCAACGCGGTCTTTAGCGCCTCGTCGGCCGCGCGCTGCAATTTGGAATCCAGCGTGCTGCGCACATGGTAGCCGCCGGTGTAGGCCGCCTCGCCGTACCGCTGCACCATGTCCGCGCGCAGTAGTTCGGCCATGTAGTCGGCCTCGATTTCACCCAGTCCGCGTGTCAGCTCCGCCGTGACCGGCGAGGTGATCGCCGCGTCAAACTGCGCCTGGTTGATCATGTCCAGTTCGCGCATGCGCCGCAGGACGTAGTTGCGGCGGATGAGCGCGCGTTCCGGATTGGCGATGGGGTTGTAGGCCGACGGCGCCTTGGGCAGACCGGCCAGCATTGCCGCCTCGGCCAGGGTCAACTCCTCCGCGCGCTTGCCGTAGTACACCTCGGCAGCAGCACCGACACCGTAGGCCCGGTTGCCGAGAAAGATCTTGTTGAGATAACGCTCGAGAATCTCCTGCTTGCTCAGCTGCTTCTCGATATCCAGCGCCAGAAAAATCTCGCGCAGCTTGCGTTCGTAGGTGCGATCCGACGTCAGAAAGAAATTGCGCGCGAGCTGCATGGTGATGGTGCTGCCGCCCTGCGTTTTATCCCCCGTCGTCCCGAGCACCCAGGCGGCACGCACCAGACCCTGCCAGTCCACCCCGGGGTGTTCGAAGAACCGATCGTCCTCTGCGGCCAGCACCGCATTGATCAGCGGCTGCGGCAATTGCTCATACGACAGCGGGGCGCGGCGCTCGGCGCCATATTCCCGCATCAACACGCCGTCGGCGGTGTAGATCCGTAGCGGAACCTGCAGTTCCAGATCGTCCAGGCTCGTCACCTGCGGCAAGCCTGGCTTGAAGTAAGCCCCCAACGCGTAGAAACCGCCTATCGCAGCCAGGGCACCTAACAGCGCGAGACCGGCGAAGATGGAGAGGCAAATCAGGATGATTCGGCGGGAGCGCCGATTTCGAGAGCCGTCAGCTTGAGACATGGAGCGCAGGTTTGGGCGTTGGATCAAGGATTTGTGCTCGTATCTTCTTGTTGATTCCGAGTCACACTGGGCTATAGTTAACGAGGCTGTCTGCCCATCGCAGGCGGTGAGGTGGGATGCCTACTCAACAGGGGGATGTGCTCTAGCGCACAGTATACATGGGGATGCTAGACAAGCTCTTAGGCCGCGGGCCGGAACCCCTATTGGGCATCGACATCAGTTCGAGCGCGATCAAGCTGCTGGAACTGCGCCGATCCGGAGCCCGTTATGAGGTTTGCGCCTTCGCTATCGAAGGCCTGCCGCCGGCGGCCGTGGTCGACAAACAGATCAACGAACCGGAGTCGGTAGGCGAGGCCATCGCCAAGGCCGTACAGCGCGCCGGCACCAAGACCAAGCGCGCCGCGGTCGCCGTGGCCGGCTCTTCGGTCATCACCAAGACCATCACCATGCCTGCCTCGCTGACCGAAGCGGACATGGAAGAACAGATCAAGGTCGAGGCGGATCAGTACATCCCCTACTCGATCGACGATGTGAATCTCGATTTCCAGATCCTCGGCCCGACCGAGCATGCCGAAGAAACCGTCGATGTCCTGTTGGCTGCCTGCCGCAAGGACACGGTGGAATCACGCATTAGCGTGCTGGAACTCGGCGGCCTGACACCGGCCATCGTCGACATCGAAGCCTTTGTGCTGGAGAACGCCTGCGAGGTTCTGTTGCCGCAGATGCCTGATCAGGGGCGGGGTCGCACCGTCGCGGTCATCGATGTGGGCTCCAGTGGCATGACGACAGTGATCCTGCAGGATGGCGAGGTCGTTCATACCCGCGATCAGCAATTCGGTGGCCGCCAGCTCACCGAGGACATCATGCGCCACTACGGCATGTCCTGGGAGGAAGCCGGCAAGGCCAAGCGCTTCGGCAACCTGCCCGAGGACTATCAGGAATCGGTCCTGGCGCCTTTTATCGAAGACATGGCGCAACAGATCGATCGCGGCCTGCAGTTTTATTTCGCCTCGTCAGGGGAAGCCCAACGCATCGATCAGATCATGCTGGCCGGTGGCTGCGCGGCGATTCCGGGCGTGGAGGCCACCATTGGTGAGCGACTGGACATCACAACTGTGATCGCACAGCCCTTTGCGGACATGACGGTGCTGGCCCGCGCCAAACCGCAACTGGTCGAGCGGGATGCCGGCAGCATGCTCTTGGCCTGCGGTTTGGCCCTACGCGCGTTTGACACGCCATGAAGCAGATCAACCTACTCGACTGGCGCGAAGAACGCCGCGGGCGGCTCAAGAAGCAGTTCGCGCAGACCGCGATTGGCGGCGCAGTGGTAGCGGCCTTGCTGGTCTTCGGCGGCATGCGCTTCATGGACAGCGCGATCGAGTATCAGAACAAGCGCAACACCATGCTCAAGTCCGAGATCAAGGCCATTGATCGCAAGATCAAGGAGATCGAGGAGCTCGAACGCGTCAAGGCCAACCTGCTCGCGCGGATGCGCATCATCGAGGAGTTGCAGGCCAGTCGATCGCAGACCGTGCATTTCTTCGATGAGATCGTGAACACCCTGCCCGACGGCGTTCACCTGACGCTGATTCGCCAGCAGGGGCAGGCCACGACGATCGAGGGCATGGCCGAATCGAACGGTCGGGTCTCGACGTACATGAAGAACCTGGATGCCTCCGAATGGTTTTCCGATCCGCGCCTGGTCGTTATCAAGACCAGCAACGAGCGCAACGGCGCCGGTCGCGCCAGCCAGTTCACGCTACAGATCAAGAATGTCCGACCGTCGGCCGATAACGCGAACGAGGACGACTCGTGAACGCACGCGAAATCATTGACGACCTTCAAGGGTTGGACCCCAACAACCCAGGCGCCTGGCCGGGGTACGCCCGTATTGGTGCCATCGTGCTGATCATGGCAGTGATCATCGGCGCGGGGACCTGGTATCTGGTCAAGCCGAAGTTCGCCCAGCTGGAAAAGGTCGAATCCGAGGAAACCCAGCTGCGGCAGACGTTTGAGACGAAGCAGAAGAAGATCGCCAACCTCGATGCCTACAAGGCGCAACTCGAAGAGATGCGCCGCTCTTTCGGTGCCATGCTGCGACAGCTTCCGAACCGGACCGAGGTTGCCAATCTGCTGAACGACATTTCGCAGACCCGCGTGGCCAGCGGCCTCGAGGAAGAGCTGTTTCAGCCTCAGGGCCAGGTGACCAAAGAGTTCTATGCCGAGTTGCCCAACAAGATCACCGTGGTGGGCAGCTTCCACGAAATGGGCAGCTTCGTGTCCGGTGTGGCCGCCCTGCCGCGCATCGTCACCGTTGACCAGGTCGAGATCCGGCCCGCCGGCGGTAACCGCCGCAACAGCAGTGCGCCCGATGGCGAGCTACGAATGCAGGCGCTGGCCAAGACGTTCCGCTATCTCGATGAAAACGACGAGGAACAGGAATGAACCGCCCGGCGCACCTGTTGCTGTGGATGCTGTGCCTCGCCGGGCTCACGGCCTGCGGCCGCGACACGTCGGAGTTAGAGGCCTACATCGCAGAAGTGAAAGCGCGCAAATCGACGGTTGTCGAGCCGATTCCACAAATTCGCCAGTACGAGCCATTCGAGTATCTGGCGGCCGACCGGCGCGACCCGTTCACACCGCAGGCTCAAGATGCGCCGAACAGCGGTCCGTCGCCGGAGAACAGCCTGCGCCCCGACGCCAACCGCAACCGCGAGGCGTTGGAAGAGTTCCCGCTGGACAGCTTGCGCATGGTCGGCACGCTCAGTACGCAGCGTGCTACCTACGCGCTGATCCGCGCGCCAGATGGCATCGTGCACAGGGTCGCGGTGGGCAACTACCTGGGCCAAAACTACGGCAAGATCACCGGAATCACCGAGGCCGAGGTCAAACTTGAAGAAATTATTCCAGACGGCTTCGGCGGATTTATGAAGCGTTCCGCCTCAATAGCGCTCAGCGAAAACTAGGGAGTGGGCAAGATGGCTCGATTTGCCAACAAACGATTTGCGACAAGCCTGAGCGCCGGGGTCGCGTTACTGCTTGCCGCGGCCAACGTGGCCGCCCAGGGACCCACCCGCGCCTTGCAGGATGTGACGTTCACAGCCTTGCCGGGAGATGCAGTACGCATCGTGCTCAGCCTGTCCGAGCCCGCGCCGGAACCGAGAACCTTCACGGTCGAGTCGCCGGCCCGGCTGTCGCTGGATCTGCCGGATACGCGCAGCGCCATGGCGGAGCGCTACCAGAAGATTAACGTCGGCCAGGTCACCAGCGTGGCCACGGCCGAGGCCCGTGGCCGCACCCGGGTCGTCGTCGAACTGAATCAGCTCGTGCCCTACACCGTAAGCGCACAGGGCACCCAGATCGTGGTGGAACTGGCCGGCCGCGCCGATGGCTCTCGCGCCCGCAGCAGCACCAGCACAGCGCCGGCTGCTCCGAAACCGGAAATCACCAACATCGACTTCCGTCGTGGCGAAACCGGTCAGGGCCGCATCATCGTCACGCTCACCGATCCCAAAACACCGGTCGACGTGCGCGAAGAAGGCGGCAAGATCATTGCTGAATTCAAGAACACCGATCTGCCCGACCGCTTCGCCCGGCGTCTGGATGTCCTCGATTTCGCGACACCGGTGAAATACATCGACGCCGTGCAGGAGGGTATCCATTCGCGCCTGGTGGTTTACCCGATCGCCTCCGGCGACTTTGACCAGGTGGCCTACCAGTCCGGCAACGTGTTCACGCTGGAACTGCAGCCGCTGACGCTAGCCGAGCTCGATCAGCGTGAGCGCGAAAAGCCCAAATACACCGGAGAACGCATTTCTCTGTCGTTCCAGAGCGTCGATATCCGTGCCCTGCTGCAAATCATCGCCGA
>NZ_CAXRDQ010000087.1:0-77774 GCF_964229365.1 Abyssibacter sp.
CAACGAAGGTGTCTCCCGTCTCGGTGAGGTGATCGACCTGGGCGTGGCCAACAACATCATCGACAAGTCCGGCTCCTGGTACAGCTACGGCAGCGACCGGATCGGCCAGGGCAAGGAAAACACCCGGATCTACCTCAAGGAACACCCGGAAATGGCTCAGGAAATCGAAGCCAAGGTTCGGGCGATATTGCTGCCGAAGAAGGAAGCCGCGCCTCCGGTCGAGGAAGCCGCGGCCGAGGCGGGGTAAATTGCGCCGCTGAATCGTGAGCTCCCAGCACGAGCACCAAGACGAGCGCGTTCGCGTCTGCCACAAGGCGGTGGAGTTGCTGGCCGCCCGTGAGCATTCGCAGGCCGAGCTACGACGAAAACTGAAACAGCGCTTTCCCGAATCGGACGATATCGATGCCGTGATCGCACAGATGGTGGCGGAGGGCTATCTCTCCGACACCCGCTATGCCGAGGCGAGAGTCCGGGCGTCATTGAGCCGTGGGCACGGACCCTTGATGATTCGGCAGAAGCTGCAGGCCGCTGGCGTCGATGCTGCCCTGGCCGAACAGGTGCTGGAAGACGCCGCAGTCGATTGGATGGAGTCCGCCCGCGCGGTGCTGGTCGCGAGATTCGGATCGCAGGCGCCGCAAGACCGTCGTGAAACCGCCCGGCGCGCTCGATTTCTCAGTGGCCGTGGGTTTGCATCCGACATCATTGGCCGGCTGCTGCTGGAATAGAAACCCGAGGCGCCGGCCGGCTGCGCGACTAGAACGGTGTGCTGTCGAGTGGCAGCCGCAGCGGCCGCTGTTCGCGATACTCGTCGAGCCGCGCTTTGGCCGGCGCGAGCGGGACCTGGTATCTGCGCAGGGCCTTGATCGCGTCGCGCTGCTCGTCAACGGCCGCGTCCCACTGCCCGGTTTCCGCCAGGGCGGCGGCTCGTATTTCGTGCCATGCCGCCCGGTCCAAATAGGTCGATTCGATGGAATCAATGAGATCCAAGGCGCGCGGCCCCTGCCGTTCGTGACCAAGCTCGACGGTGGCGAGCACCCAGGCGAGTCTTGCCGTGTCGGTGGGGCGGCCACTGGAGGCAGCGGCACCCTTGATGTAGTAGAGCGCCTCGCGCTGATCTCCCGCCTGCAGCCGGGTGTCCGCTAGGGCGCGCAATGCGTCGGGTTGCTTGAGGCCAGCGGCGACGTCCTCCCAGCGTGTTGCCTTCGTTTTATCGCGCACACAGCCCACCCCGTCTCGAAGCCGCGTGTTCATGTCGAAGGCGGCGTCGCGTAGCCCCGCCAATGCGGAGGCATGGAGCCAGCGCAGCGACTGCGCCTTGGTCAGGGTGTTCTCGTCCACCGGCAGGGCATCGAGTACCCAGCCGAGTTGATACATGGCGCCCACGTCGCCCGACTGCGCTTTGGACTGAAGCAGTTCGACTTGCTCTTTCGCAGCCTGTTCGAAACGATTGCTGCCCGGCATCGTATAGATGAATCGCTGGGAATAGAGGCGATCCCGTGCGTCGTCTTCGAGGGTGAACCGCCAATTGGGCAGCACCGCGGCTGAGGCCGCCGTGAAGTCTCCATGAGCGCTAGAAATCAGACGAAGATCACGTGGATGTCCGTGGTTCGGCAGCACGAACTGGAGCAATGCGGAGCCCTCGATGGACCGTCGAGCAAGGTCGGGCGGATAGGCCGGGGGAACGCGAATAACCTTGCGTATGCCGTCGAGCGATTCCCTGGAGACCGCGCGTTCGGATTTCGTGCTGTAGTCCGGTTCGAGTTCACGCATGACCGCGTCGAGGGTGTAGCGCTGTCGCCATTGGTCCGCCCGTTCCTGTGCCTCGGCACGCTCTGATTCAGAGCCGAGCAGCGCCAGAGCTTTAGGCTGCAATACCTTCGCCTGGGGATCGTTCTGCTGCGCCGCCACGGCCAGCCAAGCGTAGGCGCTGGTCAGGTCGCGATCGCCACCTTCGCCCTTGACCAACATCACGGCGAGATTGCGTTGCGCTTCCGCAAAACCCAAACCTGCCAGGCGTTCAAAGCGGCCGCGAGCGTCCTCAAACGCTTGGTCGGAATGCAAACGAACCGCGTACTCGAAGGGGCCGCCCGGACTGGGGAGTGCGGTGTCCTCGGCGGCCAGCGCAAGCGGCCAGGCCAGCAGCGCCAGCAAGATGGCGTGCTCACGGCGAGAACGCCTGACCCGAGTGAGTCGTGACCGCTGCGAACGACAGGTGGTTATATCGAGCATGAATTGGATGCCTCAGCGTGTTGCCGGTTTGGGGTTTGCTGCCCGCGTGCCGTATCCTTTCGCGCCTTTTCCGCACGCCACCATCATCCCAAGATGATCACACTGGCCCAGATACGACAGCAATTCCTAGACTACTTTGCCGAGCAGGAGCACACCATTGTGCGTTCGGCATCGCTGGTGCCAGGCAATGATCCGACCCTGCTGTTCACCAATGCCGGCATGGTCCAGTTCAAGGAGACCTTCCTCGGTCAGGAGGAGCGCGGTTACTCGCGAGCGGTTAGCTCGCAGCGTTGCGTACGTGCGGGCGGCAAGCACAACGATCTCGACAATGTCGGCTACACCGCGCGTCATCACACGTTCTTCGAGATGCTGGGTAATTTCAGCTTCGGCGACTACTTCAAGCGCGAAGCGATTCAGTTTGCCTGGTCATTCTTGACCGACAAGCTCGGATTGCCGGCCGATAAGCTGTGGATAACCGTTTACGACGAAGACGACGAGGCCGCCGCGATCTGGCTGGACGAAATCGGCGTTGACCCGCAGCGGTTCTCGCGCATCGGCGCCAAGGACAATTTCTGGTCCATGGGCGATACCGGCCCCTGCGGCCCCTGCTCCGAAATCTTCTACGACCACGGTCCGGCTGTGGCCGGCGGCCCGCCCGGAACCCCAGAGGAAGATGGCGACCGCTACATCGAGATCTGGAATCTCGTGTTCATGCAGTTCGATCGCAGCGCCGACGGCACGATGAAGCCGCTGCCGGCTCCGTCGGTGGACACCGGCATGGGGCTGGAACGCCTGGCCGCGGTGTTGCAGGGCGTGCATTCCAACTACGAGATCGATCTGTTCCAGGCGTTGATCAAGGCCGCCGCCGACATTGCCGGCGTCGACAATCTTGAACATCCGTCGCTGAAGGTGATCGCCGATCACATCCGGGCATCGGCGTTTCTCATTGTTTATGGCGTGCTGCCGTCGAACGAGGGGCGCGGTTTCGTGCTGCGCCGGATCATGCGTCGCGCGATCCGCCACGGTTACAAGCTGGGCATTGACGAGCCGTTCTTCGACAGGCTGGTGCAGCCGCTGGTGGCACAGATGGGCGAGGCCTATCCCGAGTTGGCGGAGGCGGCTGCACATGTGGAGCAGACGATTCGCCGCGAGGAGCAGCGCTTTGCCGAAACCCTGGCGCAGGGCATGCAACTGCTGGATGAGGCCCTGGCGAATACGAGCGGCAACGTGCTGGCGGGCGAGACCGCGTTCAAGTTGTACGACACCTTCGGCTTTCCCGTAGACCTGACGGCGGATGTCTGCCGTGAACGCAACGTCACGGTGGACATGGCCGGATTCGATGCGGCGATGAACGCTCAGCGCGAACGCGCGCGCGCCGCCAGCCGATTCGGGGCGACCGAATCGGCCGTCGCCGTGACTGATGCCACGCGGTTTGTCGGGTATTCGGAACAGCAGGGCCACGGCCGCATCACGACGCTGATCGTCGACGGTGAAAAGGTCGACGCGATCGCGTCGGGGCAGGAGGCCATCGTCGTGCTCGACAGCACGCCGTTTTATGCCGAATCCGGCGGGCAGGTCGGCGATACCGGTGAGCTGCGCGTCGGCGACGCGGTGTTTCATGTCACCGACACCCGCCGGCAACCTGGTGGCGCCTTCGGCCACCATGGCGCGGTGTCGAACGGCAGGCTGGCGCTGGGCGACGAGGTGCAGGCACAGATCGATGTGGAGCGCCGCGCGGCGACCATGCGGAATCATTCGGCGACACACCTGCTGCATGCGGTGCTGCGTGAGCAGCTTGGCGGACACGTCGCACAGAAAGGCTCCTTGGTGGCCCCGGACCGGCTGCGGTTCGATTTCTCGCACCCCGAGCCCGTGACCGCCGAGCAGCTGGCCGACATCGAACAACGCGTGAACGCCCGCATCCTGACCAATACGCCGGCCGACACCCGCGAGCAAAGCTACGACGACGCCATTGCCTCGGGCGCCATGGCCCTGTTCGGTGAGAAATACGGCGACACGGTGCGCGTGTTGCAGTTCGGTGAGTTTTCCACCGAACTTTGTGGTGGCACCCATGTGCAGCGCCTGGGCGACATCGGCCTGTTCAAGATCACCTCGGAATCCGGCGTGGCCGCCGGCGTCCGCCGCATCGAGGCCGTGACAGGGCTGGATGCCATCGACTGGGTGCGTGGCGCGCAGCGCCGGCTCGACGGCGTCGCCGGGCTCGTCAAGTCGTCCTCCGACGAGGTTGAAGGCAAGGTCGCGGGTCTGGTCGAACGCACGCGTCAGCTCGAAAAGGAGCTGGAGCGGCTAAAGGGCAAGTTGGCGTCGTCGCAGGGCTCGGATCTGGCCAGCCAGGCGCAGAGCTTCGATGGCGTGTCGGTACTGGCCGCGCGGCTCGACGGGGCGGATGTGAAGACCCTGCGCGACACGGTCGATCAGCTGAAGAACAAGCTCGGAACCTCCGCCGTGGTGCTGGGTGCCACGCAGGGCGACAAGGTTCTGCTGATCGCCGGCGTGTCGAAGGATGCGACAGCGCGGATCAAGGCCGGTGATCTGGTCAATGTGGCGGCGGTCGAAGTCGGTGGCCGCGGTGGTGGTCGCCCGGACATGGCGCAGGCTGGTGGCAGCGAGCCGGGTAAGCTCGACGCCGCGCTGGATGCCGCACGGACCTGGCTGCAAAACCAGCTGGCGACGGAAGCGAACGCCTGATGACGCTGCTGGTGCAGAAATTCGGTGGCAGCTCTGTTGCCACGGTGGAGCGCATCCGCCATGTCGCGTCCAAGGTCGCTGCGAGCCGGGCCGCGGGGCATAAAGTGGTTGTCGTGGTTTCGGCCATGGCGGGCGAGACCGATCGCCTGATCGGCCTCGCCAAGGAGGCCAGCACGCAGCCTGCCGCCCGCGAGATGGATGTGCTGCTCTCCACCGGCGAACAGGTCACCATCGCATTGCTGGCCATGATCCTGGAGCAGATGGACGTGCCCGCCCGGTCCTACACCGGCGGTCAGGTTCGGATTCTCACCGACGACGCGCATGGCAAGGCGCGCATCCAAGCCATCGATCGTGAGCGCATCGAATCCGATCTGGATGCCGGCCGCATTGTCATCGTCGCCGGCTTTCAGGGCGTGACCGATGCCGGAGATATCACCACCCTGGGTCGAGGCGGCTCGGACACCACGGGTGTCGCCCTGGCGGCAGCGCTGGAAGCCGACGAGTGCCAGATCTTCACCGATGTGGATGGCGTCTATACCACCGATCCCCGCGTCGAACCGCGGGCGCGCAGGATGTCGCGCATCACCTTCGAGGAGATGCTCGAAATGGCCAGCCTCGGCTCCAAGGTGTTGCAGATTCGCGCCGTGGAATTCGCCGGCAAATACCGTGTGCCGTTGCGCGTGCTGTCGACCTTCACCGACGGCCCCGGCACGCTGATTTCGCTCGATGAGGAAGACGATATGGAACAACCGCTGATTTCCGGAATCGCGTTCAACCGCGACGAGGCGCAGGTCACCGTCAAGGGCGTACCGGACCAGCCGGGTATCGCATCCTCCGTACTCTCGCCGGTAGGCCAGGCGAACATCGAAGTCGACATGATCGTGCAGAACGTCAGCTCCGATGGTTCGACTGACCTGACCTTCACCGTGCATCGCAACGATTACGAACGCACGTTGGCCGTCTTGCGCGAGGCGGCGGATCGTGTCGGCGCCGGTGCGGTGACCGGTGCCGTGGATATTGTGAAGATTTCAGTGGTCGGAGTAGGTATGCGGTCACATGCCGGCATCGCTGGACGCATGTTCGAAACCCTGGCGCATGAAGGCATCAATATCCGCATGATTTCGACGTCGGAGATCAAGATTTCCGTGGTCGTCGAAGATAAATATTTGGAGTTGGCCGTCCGAGCATTGCATTCAGCCTTCGGGTTGGACACGGAGACAGCCGCCTAGCACCGGGTCCGGGTTCTGATATTCTGAATCGACTTGGCGGGGGCGGTCGCGAGATGGCCCAAATGGACTTTGGGACGGCATTCGGTTGCGGTCTGTACATGGAGTACACACATGCTGATTTTGACCCGGCGCATCGGTGAGACTGTCATGGTCGGTGACGAAGTCACCGTCACCGTTTTGGGCGTGAAGGGAAATCAAGTTCGCCTGGGGGTTAACGCGCCACGATCCGTCGCCGTGCACCGTCAGGAAATCTACGAGCGCATCCAGAAAGAAGACGCCGCGAACAGTCCGGTCGACGAATAAGCGGGTGGCTCTGCGGCACGCGTCCACGTACAATTGCCGCCGCCTCAGAGTCGACCACCCCCAGCGGGTGTATCTGGGTAACAAGCGAACACGGAGAAGTGGCCGAGCGGCTGAAGGCGCTCCCCTGCTAAGGGAGTATGGGGTTTATAGCCTCATCGAGGGTTCGAATCCCTCCTTCTCCGCCAAATACGAAGCCCCGCGACAGCGGGGTTTTTTGTGGCTCACGCCGGAATCATCGTGATGTTTCCAGCGGTTGCCAGGCCCTGCGACGATTCCGCACTCTCGATCCATCTTGCAAAGATATGGCCATAGAAATTGTCTTGTGGAGCGGCGCGGCGCTGCTGCTGATTCTGGGTGTCGCCGGTCTGATTGTTCCGGTGATTCCGGGGCCGCCGTTGATGTGGGTCGGCATGCTGCTCGCGGCCTGGGCGGAGCAGTTCGCTCATGTCGGGCAGAAGACCCTGGCGCTCCTGTTCGTGCTGATGCTGATTGCAGTGGCACTGGATTTCATCGCCGGGGCGTTGGGTGCCCGACGCTTTGGCGCATCCGGATGGGCGGTGTTCGGTGCGGCCGTGGGCGCCATTATTGGCATGTTCTTCTTTCCGATCGGGCTGATCGCGGGGCCATTCATTGGCGCGGTGGCCGGTGAGGTGATCGCTGGCCGCAATCTGGACGCCGCTGGCCGGGCCGGCATCGGAGCCACCATAGGTCTGCTGGTGGGCACGGTGGCCAAGGTCGCGATTGGGATTGTGATGATTGCCGTGTTCGTCTCCGTGCGCCTGTTCTGAGCGCGCAATAACCGATTCGCCCGACTCAACCCTCCGGCGGGGCCACGATTTCGCGCGCCAAGGTTTGCTGCAGACGCCTGCGCACCGGCACCGGCGCGTCCAGCCGCTTGAGCATCCAGTAAAACCCGCTGAGGGTGCGGCCCACAAAGATCAGGTCCGGCACGCTGCGAAAATCACGCGAGTGCAGCAGGTACCGCGGCGTGAGCTTTTGCAGACGGTCGTGGATATCGGCCTGGCCGAACTCGTAGAGCTCGTCGGCCAGTAATGGCGCCAGTGCCGCCTGATGAGAGTCCGCGTACAGAGGCTGGAATCGATCAGGCTGGTCGTAGGCACGCGGTGCCAGGGCGCCGAGCGCCTTCAGATTGGCGTGTACGCCGTCCCAATCGGATCCCATGCCCGCCACCAGGCCGGTGCGAAGCTGCGCGATCAGTGCGGCGGGCAGTCGCTTCACGCAGCCGAAGTCGTATAGGGCGATCTCACCGTCGGGCAAAAAACCGAAGTTGGCGGGGTTCGGGTCGGCGTGGATCAGGCCGGAGACCAACACCTGATGCAACAGCCAGCGCATCAGCGTGTCCGACCACGCAAGGCGTTGCTCGTCGGTTGCCTGCGCGGCGAACTCCAGGTTGGCCGCCGGCAGTTCAGTGAGCACCAGCACGGTCTCGCTGCAAAGCGCGTCCACGGCCTCCGGCAGCTGAATGCCGGGCACTTGGGCGGCGGCCTGAAAGTCCGCCAGGTTCTGGCGTTCGATGCGGTAGTCGGCCTCCTCATGCAGGCGCGCCGAGATTTCCTTCAGGCTGGCATCCAGCGATGCCGCATCGATGTTGACGAGTCTTGCGCTTTTCATCACGCGGGCGAGCTGGCGCAGGTCGTCGTCGATCGAGGCATGCACATGCGGGTAGCGCACCTTGACCACGACCGCCCGTCCATCCTGCAGCTGCGCGCGATGCACCTGGCCCATGGAGGCCGCTGCCAGCGCCGTGGGTTCGATGTGGCGAAAATGCTGCTCGATCGGACCGCAAGCGGATTCGATCAACGGGGCGATCTCGGCGAAGGGCAGGGGCTCGGCCTGGTTTTGCAGCGCTTCCAGACGGTCGATCACGGCATCGGGAATCGCGCCGCGGAACTGCGATGCGAACTGCCCCAGCTTCATCGCCGCGCCCTTGAGCTCACCCAGCGTGTCGACCCAGTCGGCGCCCAAGGCCTCCAGCGTACGGGTCGGGTCGGATTCGCCCGGCAGCAGCCGCCTGGCGCCAATCCATGCCCCGCGTGCTGCGGTGCGCACGCCCAGCTTCCACAGCGTGCGGCCGCGGTTGCGTGGTCCTGATTGCGGAGGCTCGGACGCCATGGGTTCCTGACGGTGGGATGAACAAGGGATGCGTTTCTGGGAGCGGCGCTACCGGCGTTTGGTTCCCGAGAGCCGCGGTTAGAATGCGCCTTCCTCTCCAGCGGATACTACGATCAACCAACCGCTGTCACACGCTGCGGCGACTTCCACACGCATGACGAGTGTGACTCGCGAATTGCTGGGGCAGCGCTAGACGAACATTTCACCGCAGCCAATGTTCGGGTGGATTCGGCTGCGGCTTGGGCTAAGCTCGGGTCTGCCCACCACCGATACGCATCATGTCTTCCGATTTTCTGTTCGCGACCGTCGTCAATCTCGGCATCAACCTCGTTTACACGGTTGTTGCGCTCATCGTGGCCGTGGTTGCACTGGTCTGGGTAGACAAGAAGATGATGCCGTCGATCAGCTTCGAGGACGAACTGCGCAAGGGCAACATCGCGGTCGCGATCTTTGCCTCCTCGGTGATGCTGTTTGTCGCGCTGATCGTGACCTTCGGCTTCAAGGGATAAGCGATGGTCTCTGGCGGCTGGTCCGCCATCCTCCGGCCCCTGTTGCTCGTGCTGGTGGTTCTGGCCGGGCTGAACGCCTTTGTCCAGTCCGCGGCCGATGTGGTGACGCCGCAGTTCGAGCGCGACCAGCCCAATGCCGAGGCATTGAGTCTGGCCCTGGATGATCTGCGCCATCGCGGCGCCCGACAGGCGGAGGAGGGCATGGTCGACATCCTGGGGACGCGCCATTCGGTGCCCGCGGCCGACATCGTGAATCTTGCTGGCGACAGCCGGTTTCAGAGCGCCTTTTTCACCTATGACGTGGCGGGGCGTACTCAGGCCACCGCCAGTGCGATGGGCACCGACTGGCGGCATCACATCGTCAATGGTTATCTGGTGGGCTACCGACCGTTTGAGGCCGCCAACGTGCTGGAACCGCTGCAGGTGCTGGCCATGCGCAAGCGCTACCAGTACGACCACCTGCAATACGCCGGCCGTAATGAGGTCTGGCAGACCAGCGAGCAGGCCTTCGAATCGCCGCGCGGTGACTGTGAGGACCATGCCATTGCCCTGGCCGACTGGCTGATCGAGCAAGGTGAGGATGCCCGCGTCGTGCTGGGCCAATACCGGGGCGGCGGGCATGCCTGGGTCGTGCTGTTCCGCGAGGGGCAGGCGTACTTGCTGGAAGCGACGAAGAAGAAGGGCGTGAGCGGCCGTTTCACCTACCCGCTGGCCCGCTACGAAACCGACTACCAGCCCGAGATGATGTTCAACCGCAGCATGTTTTGGGTGAATGGCGGCTCGCGCCTCACCACCGACTACGCGGGATCGCGCTGGCAGGCGCGCAGCCGTTACCGCGTGGCGCAGGCGCGTTGATGGCGAGGCAGATATCCACCCGCTTCACGCCCCATTGCCGGCGGCCGTGGCACGGTTTGTGGACAGGCTGGCACGCATCCCGTTTCCCAGAATTTTCAGGATTTCCATGAGCAGATTTCGCGTTCCTCACACCCTCGTGTTGCTCTACGCCATGACGGTCGTGGCCTTTGCTCTGACCTGGTTGCTGCCCGCCGGCAGCTACGACACGGCGATCAACGAGGACGGGCGCGAGGTTGTCGTGCCGGGCACCTTCCAGGTGCTGGATGCCGCGCCCGAGGTGCCGGTGTGGAGCCTGGTGACCGTCATCCCCCGGGCGCTGGAATCGGCACAGGGCATCATTTTCTTCGTGTTGATCATCGGCGGTGCGCTGGGCGTGTTGCAGTCCACCGGCGCCGTGGACGCCGGTCTGGCGCGTCTGCTCAGGCGCTTTGATGCACGGCCGGGATTGCTGGTCGCGATCGGAATCCTCAGCTTTTCGCTGGGCTCGTCCAGTATCGGCATGGGCGAGGAATACATCGCCCTCGGCGCGGTGCTCGCGGCGCTGTGCATCGCCCTGCGCATGGACGCCGTGACCGCGGCCGCGATCCTGGTCATCGGGAATTCCATCGGCTACGGCGCGGCCGTGCTCAACCCCTTTACCGTGCTGATCGCCCAGGACATCGCCGAACTGCCGCCACTGAGCGGGTCGGGCTACCGCATCGCCCTGTTCCTGCCGCTGTTGGGGCTTGGCATCTGGCATGTCTGGCGGTACGCCCGTCGCGTGCGGGCCAACGCGGCCGAATCGCTGGTCGCCGACATTCCCGAGGCGCAGGTTGCTCTGGCCGAAGATCCACCGGCGCTCACCGGGCGCCTGCAAGCGGTGTTGTGGTCGGCGGGTCTGCTGCTGGGCATTGCGGTGTGGGGCATCATCACCCAGGGCTGGTATCTCGAAGAACTGAGCGCAACCTTTTTCGCGATGGCCGTGGTCGCCGGGCTGGTGGCGGGTCAGTCCGTTAACACCATTGCCAAGCAGTTCAGCACCGGCGCGGCAGCGCTGGCCGGCACCGCGCTGATGATCGGCTTTGCCCGCTCCATCGAGGTGATGCTCAACGACGGCCAGATCCTGCACACCATCGTCCATGGATTGTCGGTGCCGCTGAGCGCCGTGGGTTCCGCGGCCTCGGCGGTCGGCATGTTCTGGATACAGTGCGGCATCAACTTTTTCGTGCCCTCCGGATCCGGCCAGGCCTATGTGACGATGCCGCTGATGGCACCGATTGCCGATGTGCTGTCGTTGCCACGCCAAGTCGCGGTGCTGGCCTACCAGTTGGGTGACGGGCTGACGACCATGCTCAACCCGGCGGATGCCGTGCTGATGGGAATCCTCGGCGTTTGCGGCGTGCCGTATGGCCGCTGGCTGCGGTTTATCTGGCCGCTGGCCCTGCAGGTGCTGGTCTTCGGCACTGTGGCAATGGTCGTCGCGGTGCTGATCGGGTATTCATGAGTTTCGGCAGGCGGGGAGACACGCAATGGCGGATGCAGTCAGCACGATGATTGAAAACCTGCGGGTGAAGACCGGCAAGTCGCTCGCAGATTGGGTCGGGCTCGCCAAGGGCAGTGGCGCGGACAAGCACGGGGCGATGGTCGGCTGGCTCAAGAGCGAGCATGGACTCACCCATGGCTACGCTAACCTCATTGCCCATGAAACCTTTCGCAGCGCGGCCAGCCACGCCGACGCTGACGAACTGGTGGCAGCCCAGTACGCCGGCAAGAAGTCTGTGCTCAAGGCGCACTACGATCAGCTGATCGCGGTGGTGCAGGGTTTCGGCGGCGATGTCGAGATTGCACCAAAAAAAGCCTATGTGAGCCTGCGTCGAAGCAAGCAGTTCGCCCTGATCCAGCCGTCCACGGCCACCCGGCTTGACCTCGGGCTGGTGCTCAAGGGGGTGGAGCCCGGAGCGGTCCTCGAAGCCAGTGGCAGTTTCAATGCCATGTGCACACACCGGATTCGCATCGCCGTGGATGGGCCGCTGCCGGACGCCGCGATCCAGGCACTCCGGCAAGCCTACGACGCTGCTTGAACGCGATGACGGCCCCGCCGGTCGAGGTGGCGTGCGCACGGCGTCTGAGGTTGCGCGAAGCGACCCTGGCCGATGCCGTCTTTGTCCGTGGCCTGGTGAGCCAGGACAGCTGGTCGCGCAACATCGGTCCCGTTCAGATGGCATCGCTGAACGACGCGCAGGCGTACGTCCGCACACGTTTGATCGAGCGCTACGCGGAGCAGGGTTTCGGGCTCTGGTTGATCTGTCACCGCCCGGATGATCGGCCCATCGGCATGGCCGGGCTGGTATCCCGCCCGGTTCTCCCCGGTCCCGATCTTGGTTTCGCCCTGTTGGACGACCAGGCCGGGCAAGGCTACGCGTTCGAGGCGTCGCAAGCCGTGCTCGAGGTTGCGCGGATGCGGTTCGGGCTGGACGAACTCTATGCCGTCGTCAAACCCGATAATGCACCGTCTATCCGCCTGTTACGCCGGCTGGGCTTTGCGATGCAGCAGTCAGGAACCCGGATCGGCGATACGGATTTGGCTGTCTACCACCGCCCGTTGCCCTGAGCTGGGGCGCGGAACCTAGCGCTTCCCGCGCCGTCGAACTGCGCAACCACTGAGAGGACAACGCCGCCGTGTATAGCACCCTGCGACTCCTGATCATCACCATCGTCCTGGTCCTCGTCAGCCATGGCGCTGCGGCGGCGAGTTATCCCTACCCGCTGCAAGACTTTCGCTTCGAGTCGCAGCACCAGACTCTGACCATGCGTTACCTGGACGTTGAGCCGCAGAGCGGGACGCAGGATCGCGGCACGGCGCTGCTGTTGCACGGCAAGAATTTTTGCGCCGATTACTGGGTGGATACCATCGAGCTGCTGCGGGGCCAGGGCTACCGGGTCGTCGTGCCGGAGCAGATCGGTTTCTGTTCGTCCGATCTGCCGCACCGCTATCAGTACAGCTTTCACCAACTCGCCAACAACACGCGAGCCCTGCTGGACGCACTGGGCATCGATCAGACTATTGTCGTCGCGCATTCCATGGGCGGCATGCTCGGCACGCGGTACGCGCTGAAATACCCCGCGGCGGTGCAACGGCTGGTGCTGGTCAATCCGATCGGCCTGGAAGACTGGATCAAGCTCGGTGTGCCGCATACCCCGGTGGACGAAGCCTATGCCGCCGAGCGGAAGAAAGACTTCGAGAGCATCAAGCAGTATCAGCTACGCAGCTACTACGACGGCCAGTGGAGCCCGGCCTACGAACGCTGGGCGCGGCGGCTGGCGAGCCTCTACGAAGGCGAGCGTGGTGAAGCCGTAGCCTGGAGTCAGGCGCTGACCTACGACATGTTGCAGACCCAGCCCGTGGTCCACGAGTTCGCGGATCTGGCCGTACCAACCCTGCTGATCATCGGTCAGCGCGATCGAACAGCGCCGGGCCGTAACAAGGCGCCCGAGGCGGTCGCCCGCAGCTTGGGCGACTATCCACAGCTCGGGCGCAAGGCCGCCAAGGCAATCCCGAATGCCGAGCTCGTCGAATTCGACGGTCTGGGCCACCTGCCACAGATCGAGGATTTCGATCGCTATGCCGAGGCGCTGACGGACTACCTGCGCTGATGCCGATTTGAAACCCATCTGACACCTTCGGCATGCTTCAGTATGGGAGGCCGCAGACGCAGCGGCGAAGGGAACACAAAAAATGAATGAGTCCAGCGCGCCTTCGACTCCGGAGCGTATCGGACCCTACCGGATCCTCCGCGAGCTGGGGCGCGGCGGCATGGGTCGGGTTTTTCTCGCCGAGCAGCTTGAGCCGCATCGGCAGGTCGCACTGAAAGTGCTGTCGTCCGCGGGCCACGACCTGGAGCGCCGTTTCCGGCGCGAGACCGAAGTGCTGGCCTCGCTGGAACACCCCAATATCGCGCGCTTGTACGAAGCCGGTATCGCGACGGTGGGCGCGGTCGATGTGCCCTACCTGGCGATGGCCTATGTCGAAGGGTCGACCCTGGCGGAGCACGCGCGTGGGCAGGCCTTGTCGCCGCAGCAAAAGCTCGCGCTGATCGCCAAGATTGCCCGCGCCGTCCACTTTGCTCATACCCGTGGTGTTATCCACCGCGACCTCAAGCCCGCCAATATTCTTGTGGACCGCCATGGCGAACCCCGGGTGCTGGATTTCGGCGTGGCGCGCGTGGTGACAGAAGACAGCGCAACGCGGGTCACCCACGCCGGCGAAATTATTGGCACCGTGCCCTATATGAGCTGGGAGCAGCTGCTGGGCGATACCGCGGTCGCGGACCCACGGTCCGACGTCTACTCGCTGGGCGTGATTGCCTATGAACTGCTCACCGGCAGCCTGCCCTACGACGGGCTGGAGACCGGCACGCTGGTCTCCGCGATCGAGAAGCTCTCGAAGTCGACACCGCAGCGTTTGTCCGCCCAGCTTCCATCGGCACGCGGCGACATGGACACGCTGATTCACAAGGCGCTGGAGCAGGATGCCAACCGGCGCTACCAGTCGGCAGCGGAATTCGCTGACGACATCGACCGCCTGCTGGACCGGCGCCCGATACAGGCGCGGCCCCCGTCGATTGGCTATGTGACCGGACTGTTCGTGCGGCGCCACAAGATCACGGCGGGTGCTGCGCTGGCGGTGGTGCTGTCGCTGGTGGTCGCCACGGCCGTGTCGGTGCGTTTCGCCGTGTCGGAGGCCCAGGCCAGAATCAACGCCGAGGAGCGGCTGGCCGAGCGCGAGGCCGTCAACGACTTTCTCAACCAGATGCTGATTTCTGCCGATCCGGAGCAATCGCTGGGCGAGCGGCTTTCAGTGGTCGACGTGCTGGATGTGGCGCGTGCGGAATTCGCCTCCGATCAGACACTGGCGGCTGGGGTCCGCGCCCAGCTGGGCCGCACCCTGGGCAACACCTATGTCGCCCTGGGCCGCTACGACGTGGGAATCGAACTGCTGGATCTCGCGCTAAGCCTCGCGCCCGATTCGGCTGCGCGCGACTCGCTGCTGCTGGACAAGGCCGAATCCGAAGTCACCGCCGCGCGTCTGGACGATGCGACACAAACGCTGGCGGCGCTCAGCGTGAATGCGACGGCAACCCAGCTTATCCGTGCGGACTTCACCCGCGGGCGCATTGACCTGGAGGCGGGCCGCAGCGATGAATCGGTCGCCGAGCTGCGCGCCGTTTACGCGACCGCCCGTGATCGACTGGGGCCGGATGATGATCTGACCCTCGGCATCGGCCAGCAGCTCATGGTCGCGTTGGTGCGCATGGGCGAGAACGACGAGTCGCTGCAGGTCGGGATCGACGTCGCCCAACGCCTCGAAGCCAGGCTGGGCCGCGACAACCCGCGCACCGTCGTCGCCTGGGATGGCGTCGCGCTCAACTATCCGGATCAGGCGAAGTTCGACGAGGCGATCGCGCTGCTCAATGACAACCTGGACATCTACAAGCGCGTGCTGGGTGAAGAACACCCGCAAACGTCGATGACCCGTGCCAGCCTGGCCGCGGCCTATGCCATCGCCGAGCGGCCAAAGGAGGGCGTTGATCTGGTCGTGCGTGGGCATGAAGCCCTGCGTGCCCAGCTTGGCGACGAGGCCGAGGTCGTCCGAACGCTCGCCAGCCTGCGGGCCTACGTGGTCTCCGAGGCGGGGGACTACGCCCAGGCCGCCGAGATCAATCGGCAGCTCGTGGCGCAGGGCGAGGCCAAGCCGGACGGGCCGGAAATCAACGACCTGGTCGATTTCAACAACCTCGGCAACAACCTGCGCAAGCTGGGCGAAACGCGGGCGGCCATCGCCGTGTTCGAGCGTCTGATCGAGCTGGCCGCGGACAAGCTCAGCCGGGAGCATCTGCACTACGCGCTGTTTGCCGGCAACTACGCCTCCGCGCTGCGGGCAGACGGGCAAACGGCCAGGGCTGTCGACATACTCGAGCAATCCTGCGCCACGGTTGCCGCCAACCTCGGAGAGACCCATCCGCGAGCGATCGCGGTCTGCGGCAATCTGGAAGAGGCGCGTGCACAACTGAGTTCAGGCTGATGGCAAGGCGACGCCGGTCAGCTCACTGAGCCGGGCGGCGCCGTCCCGGACCGCCTGTTCGGACTCGAACCCGCCGCCGACCTGCAGGCGCTGCCCCGCATCGGTGTTCACGAACAGGTCGTACCACACCGAGACCTTGCGCCCGGATTGCAGGCTGCCGGCGCGTGACCAGCTGAAGTGAGTCACGGCATCACGAGGCAGCTGTCGTGTGCGGATCGGCAGGCCGAAGCAGAAGATGCGGGTGGCGACCACCGCCTGGTCGAACAATACGATGCGTCGCTTGCCCCACCAGATCAGGCCGCCAATGATCATGGGCAGGCCAAACAGCGCGAACACCGCTCCCATGACCCAGGGAATCCAGTCAAAAACCGACCGCCCAGGCTCACCCGAGCTTGTCATCAGGAACACCGCGCCGCCCAGTGAGCACGCGCCAAACAGAATCATCGCCAGCGCGCCCCGCCAGCCGGCGCCGGCCTTGAAATCCAGCGTCACGCGGTCGTTCGCCTGGTAAAGATTCATCAGCCGTTCCAGCGCGGCGTGGTGCTCACGGTGATCAAGGCGGGTTTGCCGCTGCGCCAAACGATTGCGGCCCTCGCCCGCAAACGCCGGAATCGGATAACGGCGGACCAGATCCGCCCCGGGCTGCTGCACTTCGAGCGTCAGCTGCCAATCGTGGTACACCCGGCCGCGGGGTTCGCTGCCGGGCAGGTCGCCCGGTACGGTGAAATGAAACCAGAGCTGCCGTTCGCCGGCTTGCAGGGTCTGCAAGGCCAGGCTTTGTGACCACACCGGGCGCACAGTGCTGTGTTTGTGGCCGCGTCGATGGTGGCGGCAGGTCAGCGTGACGGTGATTCGGTGGTCAGCTGGCAAGGGCCGGCGCAGTTCAAAGTAACCGGCGACGTCGCCACCGATTGCACCGGGCCAGGGATCGAGCACGGCGGTGATCTCGCCGAATCGGTGCCAGGCGATGTATTCGCGCAATGCGAGCCCCCAAAGCCCCAGGGCCAGTGCATCGAACAGCAGCACGAGCAGTATCGGCCAGTTACCGCTGTCGAGTTCTTCCGGAATCGCGAGGGTGCCCGGTGCGGCCAATGCAAAGACAACGCAGCCGAAGCCGAAGGCCCACAGGTGGTTCCGGCCGGCCTCGCTGGCGATCGATGCACGCCGCCACCGTTTCTGCTGCGTCCACCAGCCGTGATCGCTCACGGCTACAGCACGCCGCTGCCCAGACCAGCCGCCATCGCGGCGCCGAGGTCGTGGCAATCATCGACAAAGGCATCCTGAAACTCGCCGCGGCAGATCAGCGGCTCCGCCACCGCCTTCCAGCGCAGGCCGGTCACGATGCGTTCGACCCCGGCCACGGTGCCGGAGCCATCATTGCCAGCGCGCACGACCAGGGCGTAGGGCAGGCCCTGCTTATGGTCGAGCGTGGGGTAGTAGCTGCGGTCGAAGAAATCCTTAAGCGCACCGCTCATGTAGGCGAGATTCTCCGGCGTGAGCAGCAGGATGCCGTCGGCGGCCAGCACGTGCTGGGGCTCGGTCTCGAACGGTGAGAGCGACAGAATCCGGACCTGATCCTCGCCGCCCGTTTTTGCGCCGCTGCGCAGCGCAGCCAGCAGGCGACGCAGGTTGGGCGAAACGGCGTGGGCGACGATGAGCAAGGTTTTCATGCGAACAGCCTGCAGGCGGATGGCCGACGGGCGCGGCGTCCCAGGCGGGCCCCTACACCAGGCGACCATGCGATACTCGCGCGCATGGCACCGAATGTGCAATTCGTGCCGACACTCAACAATCGCGCGTGGCACCGCTCGCCCGCGCCGACCGACATTGGAGTCCAAATGCGTATCACCATTCTATCGATGCTAGCCGCATTGCTCGTGGCCTGCGGCCAGTCATCCACAGATCCGGCAGCCGACGCCAAGTCGGCCGAATCGGAAACCGACCGGCTCAACGCCTGGTTCGAAGAGAAGTACGAAGAGCAGTTGCAGTTCAACCCCATCCAGATGACCTTTCTCGGACGCAAGGATCGCTATGACGAATTGGGGGATTTCTCCGAAGCGGGCGCCAAGGAGCAGTTGGAATGGCGCAAGGCCGCAACCGAAGAGATGACGGCATCGTTCGACTACGACACGCTCAGCGACGAAGCGAAGATGTCCTACGACATCTGGGCCTACGAAACCCGCCAGGCGGAGGAGGGCTGGCAGTTCCGCTACAACGGCTACCCCTTCAATCAGATGCAGGGCATGCACACCTTCCTGCCGACCTTTCTGATCAGCTTTCACAAGGTGGGTAGCGCCTCGGACATGGAAGCGTACATCGCCCGTGTGAACGAGCTGCCGGATGCCTTTGGCGAGTTGATCAAGTTCGCCAAGACCTCGGCTGAGAAGGGCATTCGCCCACCAAAGTTCGCGCACGAGGCGGTGATCAAGGAATCGAAGAAGCTCATCACAGGCGCACCGTTTGACGACGGCGAGGACTCATCGATCTGGGCCGACATGCAGACCGAGATCGACACGCTGGCCGAACAGGGCGAGATCGACGCCGAGCAGGCCGAGCAGCTGAAGGCCAACGCCAAAGCCGCCCTGCTGGAAGGCTTCAAGCCTGCCTACGACGACATCATCGCCTGGGTGGAGTCCGATCTGCCCAACGCGGCGGAAAACCCCACCGGCGTCGGCGAGACGCAACCCAATGGTGAGGCCTACTACAAGCATCGGCTGTGGACGCAGACCACGACCGACATGACCGCCGACGAGATCCACCAGGTCGGCCTGGACGAAGTCGAGCGACTGCGGGGCGAGATGATCGCGCTCAAGGACCGGGTCGAGTTTGATGGCGACCTGGATGCGTTCTTCGCTTTCCTGAACGAGGACAAGCAATTTCGCTTCCCGAACACCGACGAGGGCCGGCAGATGTACATTGCCGAAGCCACCGCCGCCATCGACACGATCAAGACATCGCTACCGGACTACTTCGGTCGGCTGCCCAAGGCCGATCTCGTGGTCAAGCGTGTCGAGGCGTTCCGTGAGCAGGACGGCGCCGCGCAGCACTACTTTCCGGGCACGCCCGATGGTTCGCGCCCCGGCACGTACTACGCCCACCTGTCGGACATGGACGCCATGCCGATTCCCGAGCTGGAAGTGATCGCCTACCACGAGGGCATCCCCGGCCACCACATGCAGATTTCCATCGCGCAGGAGCTGGACAGCGTGCCGACATTCCGCACCCAGGCCGGCTTTACTGCCTATACCGAAGGTTGGGCTCTTTATTCCGAATGGCTGGCCAAGGAAATGCCGGGCACCTACGAGGACCCATATTCCGAGTTTGGTCAGCTATCGTCCGAAATATGGCGCGCGATCCGGCTGGTGGTGGACACCGGCATGCACGCCAAAGGCTGGACCGAGCAGGAAGCGGTCGAATACTTCGACAATAACTCGCCGGTGCCGCTGACCTCGATCAAGTCGGAAATCCAGCGTTACCTCGTCATTCCCGGCCAGGCGACTTCGTACAAGATCGGCATGCTCAAGATTCAGGAGCTGCGCCGTGAAGCCGAGGCCGAGCTGGGTGAGGACTTCGACATCAAGGGCTTCCACGACACCGTGCTCGGCGGCGGCGCGCTGCCGCTGGAACTGCTCGAGCGCCGGGTCAACGCCTGGGTGACCAGTCAGAAGACGGCCGGATAAGCCTGCGCCACAACCCAACGACGAAGCCCCCGGTGAGCGATCACCGGGGGCTTTTTCGATTGCGCGAACACTGAATCACCGTCCGGCAACGGCTGTTGCAAGCAAAGGCCGCAGCCCACTTGCAGCCCACTTGCAGCGACTGAAGGCAGCAGTTGATCAGCCGCCAACTCCACCGCCCTCACTGAGCCATGCGGCAAAATGATGGTTTGGACTGTGCACGGGTAAACAACGCAACCGAGGTGGGCGCTCACGAATCCTTAACATCAGCGTGCGCCCGCTGCTGGGAAACCGCCTAAGGTCGCTCTCGACTCGTACGCGAAAGCTCATCACCATCCTCAACGTGATGGTGAAAACCGGCCGACGCTGGAGTCCAGCGCTGCTGGCCCGAATCGTTGACTTTCGACCATAGTCACCTGTCAGGTTTCACCTTCCAGCGGGGAGAGCAACTGACTCCGACGAAGCTTCCGCTCGCTGCGGACGACATGGAGAACGAACGCTTTGCCAGCACTTTTGTTGTAGCGATAGATGACCCGGCAGGGTGGTTCGATGACCTCGCGGTAACCGGAGCCTCGGAGTTCGCGAACCTTTCGGCCACTCTCGGGATGATGCTCCAACTGGTCAGCGTGCTGGAACACACGCGCAACAAGGTTTTTTGCGGCTTGGGGGTTTTCGAGAGCGATGTAGTCAGCGATTGCGTCTAGGTCAGCTAGGGCCGGCTCAGACCAGACTACTTCAACCATCGCGCCATCTTTTGCTTGGCTTGGGCATTTGAAACAGTTCGCCCTTCATCAACAGCACGCTCCCCGCGAGCGATGCCTTCAAGCAGCTTCATCTTGGCCTGGAGCTGTTCATAACTCTCAACATCAACCAGGTAGGCAGACGGCAGGCCATGCTGGGTGATCAGGATTGGCTCCCTGTTCTTCTCGAGTTCCGAGAGGAGGTCGGTGGCCTTCCGCTTCAACGTGGTGACAAGTTCAGTGCGCATAGAGTGATACTAAAGTGCCACATCGTGTCATGCAAGGTCGTGAAGCCTAACGCCGGCCGCGTGGATTAATCAGAAAATTGCACCATGCCGATTCAAGCAAAACCTTGGGTTTTTCGCGGCCTTCGAAGGTTTGTAGAACGCCTGTTTGACCGCCTCATCAAGGCTGATGGCCGCCTTTGATCAAGAGGATAGTACGGGCTGCCCGTGAACAAATGGATAATCCTGGTCAGGGCATCTCAAGCCGCCCCCCTGTTGCGTCGATGGCATAATCCAGCGACTTCCCACACTCAGATCCTTCATGTCGCATTCGATTCTCAAAGACCAGCTTCTTTCCCTAGACGATCAGGCTCTTGCCGCCACGCTCTCTTGTTTGGCCGAGACCTGCAAGGAGATCAGCCAGCAGCTCAAGCGCGGCGAGTTGGCGGGCATTCTCGGTGCGGCGGGTAATGAGAATGTGCAGGGCGAGGAGCAGAAGAAGCTCGATGTGATCGCCAATGACCTGATCAAGGACGCCCTCGGCGCCTGTGAGCCGGTGCGCGGCATCGCTTCGGAAGAAGAGGACGATGTGGTTGGGCTGCGCGAGTCGGCGGGGCTGCTGGTGACGTTTGATCCGCTGGATGGGTCATCGAACATCGACATCAACTCGATGGTGGGGACGATTTTCTCGATTCTGCCGGGCGATGCCACCGGACCGGTGTCCGAAGCGGAATTCCTGCAGCCGGGTCGCAAGCAGGTCGCCGCCGGTTACGTGCTCTACGGGCCGTCGACCATGTTGGCGCTGACGACGGGCGATGGCGTTGAGATGTATACGCTGGACCCCGAGAGCGGGGATTTTCTGCTCACGCGTGAGGCGAGTATTCCTGCGCAGACCAAGGAGTTCGCCATCAACATGAGCAATCAGCGGTTCTGGACGCCCGCCGTGCAGGGCTATATCGCTGAACTGTTGCAGGGCAAGGACGGCCCGCGCGGCAAGAACTACAACATGCGCTGGGTGGCGGCGATGGTGGCGGATGTGCACCGCGTGCTGTGCCGTGGCGGTGTGTTCATGTACCCCTGGGATGCCCGTGACCCGAACAAGCCCGGCAAGCTACGGCTGATGTACGAGGCCAATCCGATGGGTTTTCTGGTGGAGCAGGCCGGTGGTCAGTGCTGCACGCCGGAGGGTCCGATCCTGGACCTGCAGCCCGACAAGATTCACCAGCGTGTGCCGGTGATTCTCGGCGCGGCGGAAGAGGTATCCCGCTGCCTGTCGATGCACGCCCAGGCCGCCGCGTAGCGGCCTATTCCTGCGAGCTGGTGGTTTGCGTGGTCGGCGCGCTCAGCGCCGGCCGCGTCACCCGCCGCACCAGTTTGGTCAGGCCTGATTCCGAGTCCGCGACATGGGCTTCGGCGTCGCGAATCGCGGCCTCCCATGCGGGTGCGAAGCCGGGGGCGCGTTCGAGCAGCAGGTGCACGGCGCGGTCGTAGACCTGCAGCAACCGTGCCTCGGCCTTGCCGGGCTTTTGCTGCAGTGTTGCGATCGAGACCCGCAGGTTCTCGTTTTTCTCGCGCAGCGATTCCAGTTCGGCATTTAGCGTGTCGTTGCCGGCGGCGGTGAT
This sequence comes from Abyssibacter sp., assembly GCF_964229365.1. Classification (NCBI taxonomy): domain Bacteria; kingdom Pseudomonadati; phylum Pseudomonadota; class Gammaproteobacteria; order Chromatiales; family Oceanococcaceae; genus Abyssibacter; species Abyssibacter sp. Next base: position 22,292 of record NZ_CAXRDQ010000087.1, read on the forward strand.
CTTGAGCTGCTGACCGAGGTGCTTGTTCAGGTCGGCCAGCTCGACATTCAGCCGCTTGATCTCCCGCTTTTGCTCGCTGCGCTGAACATGCCCCGAGCGCCAGACCGTCACGCAGAGCACCAGCCCGGCGATCAGGCCCCAGGTGAAGGGGTGGGAGAGGATGTCGAGCAGAAAATCCTGCATGGCGGTCCGCCTATCGGGTGTCAGTGGTTCCCACTATCAGACTGAAGCACAAGCGGCCGGTTCAACAACCCATGTTGGCCGTTCGACACCGTCAGCGTGTGACCGCGATCGCCTTCGGATCGCGAATGCCCAGCTGCGACAGCATGAAGCTGTACTCCAACGCCACCTCTTCGTATTTGCGATAGCGACCGGATTTGCCGCCGTGTCCGGCATCCATGTTCATGTGCATGAGCAACGGGTTGTCGTCCGTCTTGCGGTGGCGCAGGCGTGCGACCCACTTGGCCGGTTCGAAGTACTGCACCTGTGAATCCCAGAGCCCGCCGGTGACCAGCATGGCCGGGTAGTCCTGCTCCCCGACGTTGTCGTAGGGGGAGTACGACAGCATGGTTTCGTAGGCGTCGGCCTGCTTGGGGTTGCCCCACTCGTCGAATTCGTTGGTCGTCAGCGGGATGCTTTCGTCCAGCATGGTGGTCACGACATCGACAAACGGCACGTCGGCGACAATGCCGCGGTAGAGGTCCGGCCGCATGTTGGCAACGGCGCCCACCAGAAGCCCGCCCGCGCTGCCCCCGGCTGCGAAGACCTTGTCCTTGTCGCCGTAACCGGCGGCGACGAGATGCTCGGTCACGTCGATGAAATCGGTGAAGGTGTTCATCTTGTTGCCGAGTTTGCCGTCCTCATACCAGTGACGGCCCATCTCCTGGCCACCGCGGATGTGCGCCATCGCGAACACGAAGCCGCGATCGAGCAGCGACAGCCGCGAAACCGACAGGTAAGGCGTGAGCGAATATCCGTAAGACCCATAACCGTAGACCAGCAGCGGGTTCTTGCCGGGCTGGCGCAGGTCTTTGCGGTAGACGATGGAGACCGGCACCTCGGTGCCGTCGCGCGCCGTGGCACGGATGTACTCGGAGGTGTAGGCATCCGGATCGAAATCGCCTTCCACCGGCTGCACCTTGAGCACGCGCTTTTCGCCCGTGGCCATGTTGTAGTCGATGGTCGTGGTCGGCGTGGTCAGGGTGTCGACGTCGTAGCGCATCCACGGCCAGTCGTACTCGGCGGAGCCGATCAGGTTCGCGGCGTAGGTGGGCTCGCTGGCATCGATGGTCACGGTGTCGCCGCCGGCCCAAGGCATCACGCGGATCTTGCGCAGGCCATCGCGGCGCTCGTTCACGGCCAGATAATCCTTGAAGACCTCGAAGGATTCGATCAGCACCGTGTCGCTGGTCGGGATTAGCTCCTGCCAGGTCGATTTGTCGGCACTGGTGGCGACCGGCGCACTCATCAGCCGGAAGTTCTTCGCCTGCCAGTTGGTCAGCACGATAAAGCGGCCATCGTGGTCGGCCACTTCGTATTCGTGGTTCTCCTCACGGGGCAGCACGGGGCGAAAATCGAGGTCCGGATCATCGGCGCGGGCGAAGCGGTATTCCGTCTGCTCGGTGCTGTAGAGCCCGATGTACAGAAACGCGTTCGACTTGCCGCGGCCGATGCCCATGTAATAGCTGTCGTCCGGCTCTTCGTAGATCAGCTTGTCATCGCCGCTGGCGCCCAGCACATGCTGGCGCACGCGTTTGCCGAGCAGGGTGGTGGCATCCTTCTCCACGTATAGCACCGATTGGTTGTCATCGGTCCAGACCAGATTGGCATTGACGTTCTCCACCGCATCGGTCAGCCACTCCCCGGTTTCGAGGTTCTTGACGCGCAATACGTACTGGCGCCGACCGACGGTGTCTTCGGCCACGGCCAGCAACTGGTTGTTGGGGCTGATTTCGTAGTCGCCGAGGCTGTAGAAATCTTGCCCTTCGGCACGAACATTCTGGTCGACCAGGATTTCTTCCGGCGCATCCATCGAGCCCTTGCGGCGCGCGACGATGGCGTAGTCCCTACCCGGTTCGAAGCGGGAGTAATACCAGTAGCCGTTCTCGAAGGTCGGCGGACTGGCGTCGTCGCTTTTCAGCCTGCTGACGATTTCCTCGTAGAGCGTTTCGCGCAGTTCGGAATACGGTGCCAGCACCGCATCGGTGTGAGCATTCTCGGCCTCCAGGTACGCCAGCATCGCCGGGTCTTCTCGACTGTCGTCGCGCAGCCAGTAATAGGGATCGGCGCGGTCGCCGTGCGGCGATTCCACGGTGTAGGGTCGGCGGTCGGCAATCGGGGGCATAGGTGTCGAGTCTTGCGGTTGTGCGGAAGGCAGGCTGGCGCAGCCGGCGAGCGTGCCGAGCAGCGCAGCGAACGCGGTGAACAGAGGCCACTTCATGGTGTTTTATCCCCGAATAAGCAAGAGCCAGGGCCAGGCCGTTTCGGTCCCGGCCACGGGCCACTCAATAGGATGCAGGACGCATGGATCATGGTCGCGGCGACCCGCTTGGCCGATTCACGCGATCGTCACCGTCAGACAGGCATAATGTAGCGCGATAACAACCGCCTAGGGGCGGCAAAACAAGCGTGGCGCGTCGCGCCGCTCACCTCCCGGAGACGCAAATGACCGAACTCACCGCCGGCGACCTCGGGTCGTCCGTGCCGCGCCGCGGCACGCGCTTCTCCCGCTGGCTGGGTCGCCGTTTACTGGCCGCGCTGGGGCTGCGCATCACCGGTCAGATGCCCAACTTTCCCAAGATGATGGTCATTGGCGCGCCGCATACCTCGAACTGGGATGGCGTGATGGCGATCGGGATGGCGCTGGCGCTCTCCATCGACGTGCGCGTTGTCGCCAAGCAGGCGGTGTTCCGCTGGCCCTTCGCCCGGCTGCTGCGCTGGATGGGCGTGATCGGCATTGATCGCAATGCGGCCGGCGGCGTTGTCGGCGAACTGACCCAGCTTTATCAGCAGTCGGATCAGCTCTATCTGTGCATGTCGCCAGAAGGCACGCGCGCAGGCGCCGAAACCTGGAAGACCGGTTTCCACCGCATTGCCTGCGCCGCCGAGATCCCCGTGCTGGTGCTGGTATTTGACTGGGGCCGAGGCCGCATCGACGTGGCCGACTGGTTCCAGCCCAGCGACGATGTCGAGGCCGATCTCGACCGCATCATGTCCAACTACCACGGTGTGCAGCCCCGCAACCCGCGCCGGTTGTCCAAGCCCATACGCCAGCTTGCGGAGCGGCCTCCAGCTCCAGTGGTGGATCGCGCCGCCTGATTCAGTGAGCACGTGGCCATTGAACTGACGGGCACGTTCGGGCAGTTACGCTCGCAGGGTCCACCGCTACATTTCTTCTGCGACTTCCCGCACCAGGTTCCTGAACCATTCGTGAGCCGGATGTGTGGCCAGCCGGCCATGCCAGATCAGCGTGCCCATCTTGGATGGCAGATCGAGCGGCAACGGTTTTTGCACCAGTTGGATGTCCGAGCAGCGGTATGTGGCCACTCGGGTCGCCAGGGTGGCGACCAGATCGGTGCGCCGAAGGATCGCCGGCACAGCAGCATGCTGGTTGACGGTCATGACAATGCGTCGGGTGAATCCTCGCTCCAGCAGGATATCGTCCAGTGGCGAGTAGGTATCGCCCGTTGGCGCAACCTGGAGATGGCGGGCGTTGGCGTAGTCCTCCAGGCTCATGGCCTGTCCGGCGAGCGCATGATCTGAAGACATGACCACCACTTTCGTCTCGCTCACCAGCGGCAGCCCCGAGAACCGTTCGGGCAGCGAGTGGTACACACCAAACGAAAAGTCGGCGCGCTGGTTGTCCAGCATCTCCAGGCCGGTGCCGATGTCCGGCAGCATCTGGACATTGACCAGCGGAGCCTCGGCGCACAGCCGCTCAGCGACGCGTGGCAGGAACACCGAGACGAAATAATCGTTGGCGACGATGCGAAAATTCCACTTCGCGGACTTCGGATCGAACTTCACCGGGTCTAGTGCCTGCTCCAGCTCCAACAGGGCGCGGCCAACCGGGGCTTCCAGTTCTAGCGCACGCGGCGTTGGCCTCAACCCATCTGCGCTGCGCACAAACAGATCGTCATCAAACGCATGTCGCAATTTGCTCAGCGCGTTGGATACGGCGGGCTGGGACATGTGTAGCCGGCGGGCCGCACGAGTGGCGCTGCGCTCGCGTAACACCGCATCGAAGACCAACAGCGTGTTCAGGTCCAGCCGGGTCAGATTCATGTTTCGTATAACCCTCATTCAGGGAACGGATGAGCTTGCAGCGGGAGAAGTGCCCGCTCGGCGCGAAAAGGCAGGTGACGTGGCGTATCTCCGAATACCCGGTGATCCCCGCAGTTCGATTATCCGTTATCCGAATAACAAATATCTAGACTATCTATTTTTCTTCTAACGGAACCGCTCCTATGTTGCGCTGCATCACGCACTCAGGAGTATCCGATGAGCAGCTTCAAACAGCATGTCGCCGTCATCACCGGCGGCAACAGCGGGATCGGCTTGGCGAGCGCCAAGCGGTTGATCGACGCCGGAGCCCGCGTCGCAATTTTCGGTCGGTCGGAAGACACCGTTGCCCGCGCGGCCGAATGCCTGGGCGACCGCGCGATCGGCATCCAGGGCGATGTCACGGTCCGCGATGACCTGGATCGATTGTTCGGGCAAACCCACGACACGTTCGGCCGGGTCGACTCCGTGTTCGCCAATGCTGGTATCGCCGAATTCCGGTCACTGGACGAGGTGGACCCGGAGCATGTCAGTCGTGTTCTGGACACGAACCTTCGCGGCACGATTCTCACGGTTCAAGCGGCGCTGCCGCATCTGAACAACCCGGCGTCCGTGATCGTCACTACATCCGTTGTCAACAACAAAGGCATGGCCGGTACCGGCGTTTACGCCGCGAGCAAGGCCGGGCTCCGGGTGCTGGTTCGGGTTTGGGCCGGCGAACTCGCCGAGCGAGGCATCCGTGTCAACGCAATCTCGCCAGGCCCGATCGAAACGCCGATTTTTTCCCGGATGGGCATGAACCCCGAGGAGATTGAGGCCATGAGCGAGGCGATGACGGGTTCGATTCCCCTGGGGCGCTTTGGTCAACCCAAGGAAATCGCCGCCGCAGTGGAGTTTCTCGCCGGGCCGGGTTCCAGCCTGATGACCGGCTCCGAAATCGTGCTCGATGGCGGCCTCGGCCAAGTCTGAATCGCTGCAACCCCATTCAAGGATAGACATCATGAAACAGAAATACATCGCGACCACGGCTGTTTCCACGGGATTGCTTTCCGTTCTCGCCGTACTCGCAGGGCTGATGCTTCGTCAGGACGACGCGCAAGCGAGCACGCCGGTGCCGCCGCCCCGCGTCAGCGTTGCCAACGTCCATGTGGACGTCGTGACCGAATGGTTGGACTACACCGGCCGGCTGGCAGCCGTGAACCATGTGGCCCTGCGTCCGCGTGTTCGCGGGCAGATCGCTCGCGTTGACTTCACTGAAGGTGATCGAGTCCAACAGGGCGATGTGCTGTTCGAGCTGGACTCGCGTCCGTATGACGCGGCATTGGCTCAGGCCAACGGCGCACTGGTGCAAGCGCAGGCAGAACACGCGCAGGCTCTGCGTGAGGCATCGCGGGCCGAAGCCCTGCACGCGCGTCAGGTGATTTCTGATGAGGAGGCCGAGCTACGCCGGTCGCGTCTGGCTGTGGCGGAGGCCGCGATGGCCACCGCCCAGGCCCGATTGCAATCGGCGCGTCTGGATGTGGAGTTCACCCAAGTTCGTGCGCCGGTGAGCGGGCAGGTGGGTCGGGTCGAGATCACCCAGGGGAACTGGGTCACGCCAGACGGTCAGCCGCTGACGACCATCGTATCCACCGAGGCGTTCTATCTGGACTTCGCCGTGGACGAACGGGCGTATCTGAGGCTCGCGCGAAATCTCGGTGATGACGGTGTCCGGGTCCGTTACGCGTTGAGCGGCGAGGAGCAATTCGACCGGAAGGGTCGGCTGAGCTTCCTCGACAACGTGGTTGATCCGGGCACCGGGACGCTGCGCCTGCGTGCGGTCGTGCGCAATGAGGATGGTTTGCTTCGTCCCGGTCTGTTCGCAAAGGTGCGCTTGCCGGATGGGCTCCCCGAGCCAGCGGTTCTGGTCAACGACCGTGCCATCGGCACCGACCAGGGCAATCGCTACGTTTATGTAGTGGACCAAGCGGGCACGACGCGATATCGCCGGGTCGAACTCGGCCCAAAGGTTCCGGTCGACGGTCATCTTTTGCGCGTTGTACGCCGTGGGTTGGAGCCGGGGGAACGCGTTGTTGTCGCGGGTCTTCTCCGGGTTCAACCAGGTGCGACGGTGACTCCGGAACCGGTCGACATGGGCTCACTCGCGCGTCGTGAGCCCCCGCTGTTGTCCTCACAGGTTGTGGCGGCGCAATAGCGTCCCCGCACAAGGAGCAAAGCCGTGACTGCAAAGAGTCGGCCCGATTCGGGCCTGGGGTTCAATCGCTTTTTCATCGATAGACCGATCTTCGCATCGGTCCTATCGGTGATCATCACCATCGTTGGCGCACTGGCGATTACGCAGCTGCCGATCAGCGAGTATCCAGAGGTCGTGCCGCCGACGGTTGTCGTCAATGCGCGCTATCCGGGCGCGAATCCCGAGGTGATCGGACAGACCGTCGCCACGCCGTTGGAAGAGGCGATCAACGGTGTCGACAACATGTTGTACATGTCCAGCCAGGCGACATCGGACGGCGGCATGTCGCTGACGGTGACATTCGAGATCGGCACCGATCCGGACACCGCTCAGGTGCAGGTGCAGAACCGTGTCGCGCAGGCGTTACCGCGGTTGCCTCAGACCGTTCGAGATCTCGGCGTGTCGACGATCAAGGCAAGTGCCGATCTGACCATGGTTGTTCATCTGACGTCACCGGATGCCCGCTACGACACCATCTATCTCCGCAACTTTGCCGTCCTCCGGATTCGGGACGTGCTCCAACGTCTGGAAGGCGTGGGGCAGGTGCGTCTGTTTGGCGCGGGCGACTACGCCATGCGTGTATGGCTGGACCCGGCCCAGATGGCCAGCCGGAATCTGACCGTCCAAGACGTGCTGGCGGCCATCAGGGAACAGAACGTCGAAGTGGCCGCCGGTGCGCTGGGTCAAGCGCCGGCGCCAACCGGGGCGGATTTCCAGATCGCGATCAATGCGAGAGGTCGGCTGGAGAGCGAGGAAGAGTTCGGCAATATCGTCGTCGCCACCGGTCGTTTCGGCGAACTGGTGCATTTGCGAGATGTCGCGAGGCTGGAGCTTGGTTCGCAGGACTACGGCCTGCGTTCGCTACTGGACAATCAACCGGCGGTCGCCATCCCCATCTTTCAGGCGCCCGGTTCCAATGCGCTGGCGGTATCCGATGGGGTGCGCCGTAGCATGGCTGAATTGTCCGAGGCGTTCCCGGACGGTGTGGACTACGAAATCGTCTACGACCCCACGGTGTTCGTGCGCGGTTCCATCGAAGCAGTCGTGCATACGCTTCTGGAAGCCGTGTTGCTGGTGGTCCTGGTCGTTATCGTATTTCTTCAGAACTGGCGTGCTGCGTTGATTCCGTTGGCGGCTGTTCCGGTCTCGATCGTCGGCACCTTTGCCGTGCTGCAGATCTTCGGTTTTTCGATCAACGTGCTCACGCTATTCGGGTTGGTTCTTGCGATCGGCATCGTCGTGGACGATGCGATTGTGGTGGTGGAGAACGTCGAGCGCAGCATCGAAAACGGGATGAGTCCGCGCGAAGCGACCATCCAGGCGATGGGCGAGGTCACCGGACCGATCATCGCGACATCACTGGTGTTGGTGGCCGTATTTGCCCCGATTTCGTTCATCGATGGGCTCACCGGTCAGTTCTACCGGCAATTCGCGATGTCCATCGCGGTCGCAACAATCATCTCCACCTTTAACTCACTGACGCTATCCCCGGCGCTTGCGCGGACTCTATTGCGACGGCGCGACGCCAAACCGGATGCCTTGCAACGCGGGCTGAACTGGCTGTTTGGTCGTTGGTTGTTCCGCCCGTTTAATCGCGCGTTCGACAGAACCAATCGAGTTTATGGCGGCGGTGTGCGTGGCGTAATCCGCAAGGGTCTGGTTGCCGGGGTGGTCTACGCCGCGCTGGTCGGGTTCGCTGTAGTGGAGTTCAAGCAGGTGCCTGAAGGTTTTGTGCCTGGCCAGGACAAGCAATACCTGGTCGCGTTCGCACAGCTACCCGACGCCGCCAGTATCGAACGCACCGAAGATGTCATCCGGCGGATGGGGGAGATCGGACTCAATCAACCGGGCGTGGAGAACGCCGTGGCCTTTCCAGGGCTTTCGATCAACGGTTTCACCAATGCGCCGAACGCAGGAATCGTGTTCTTCCCCCTCAAGCCGTTTGATGAACGCAAGGATTCGCAGCTCAGCGGATTTGCCATCGCGACCGCCCTGCAGCAGGAGTTCGGCCGCGTTCAGGAGGCGTTTATCGGCGTATTTCCGCCGCCGCCGGTCCGCGGGCTGGGCAACATCGGTGGATTCAAGTTGCAGGTGCAGGACAACACCGCACAGGGGCCGGAAGCCCTGTTCGAAGCCACGCAGACGCTGATGGCCGCGGCTAGAGAGAGCGGCGAGATCGTGGGGGTGTTCTCCAGCTTTCAGGTGAACGTGCCGCAGCTTGATGCCCACGTCGACCGCGAGAAGGCCAAGCAGCAGGGGGTGCCGGTCTCAAGTGTCTTCCAGACGCTGCAGGCCTACCTTGGGTCGGTTTATGTCAACGACTTCAACCGCTTCGGCCGGACCTACCAGGTGATTCTTCAGGCTGAGGCGCAGGACCGAGCTGAGGTGTCCGACATCCTGCGGTTGAAAACCCGGAACGATCGCGGTGAGGTCGTCCCGCTGGGCAGTGTGCTCGACGTGGCCTACGCCAACGGTCCGGACCGCGTGCTGCACTACAACGGAGCGTTGTCAGCCGACATCAATGGTGGGCCGGCGCCGGGGGTGTCGTCCGGTGAGGCGATTGCGCGCATGGAGCAGCTGGCGGACAGCGTATTGCCACCCGGTTTCTCCATCGAGTGGACGGATCTGACTTATCACCAGGAGGCTGCAGGTAACACGGCTGCGCTGATCTTCCCGCTGGTCGTTCTGCTGGTCTTCCTGGTGCTAGCAGCGCAGTACGAAAGCCTGACCCTGCCATTGGCTGTGGTGCTGATCGTGCCGATGACGCTGCTGTCCGCGCTGGCCGGTGTGTGGATCACCGGCGGCGACATGAATGTGTTCACGCAGGTGGCGTTGTTCGTACTCGTCGGGCTCGCCGCTAAGAACGCGATCCTGATCGTGGAGTTCGCCAAGCAATTGGAAGACGAGGGACGTACGCCCGTAGAGGCGGCCATCGAAGCTGCCCGCCTGCGCTTGCGACCGATTCTGATGACCAGCTTCGCGTTCATCATGGGCGTCACGCCACTGGCATTCGCCTTGGGCGCGGGGGCGGAGATGCAGCGCGCTCTGGGCATCGCCGTTTTCGCAGGGATGTTGGGTGTCACGTTCTTCGGTCTGATCTTCACGCCCTTGTTCTACGTGGCCGCGCGCAAGTTGGTCCGTGTGCCGCCGGGCTCCGCAGACGACAAACAGGAGTTGCATCATGATCCTGCATAAATCCGCGCCAAGCGCGTTGCTACTGACCACGCTGATAACGACGGCCTGCGTCGTGGGACCTGACTACAACGGGCCTGCTGATCGCGGCGCCATCACCGACGCCATTGCCGACGCTACGCGCATGACCGGCGACAGGGCGGTAGACCAGCCTGTGGTGCCGCATTTCTGGACGAGCTTTGACGATCCACAGCTCAATGCGCTGGTCACCCGTGCGCTGGCTGAGAACCGAGATCTGGTGCAGGCAGAAGCACGTGTGCGCATGGCGCGCGCTGCCGCTGGTGAATCCGGGCTTGATCGCTTTCCGGCGGCGACGGTCGAAGCCGGCCACACCGAAGCGAAACAGGCGGCCGTGCTGTCCGGCGGATCACCGCAATCGGCGGATTACCACGATGCCTCGTTGAATGCGTTGTGGGAGCTGGACTTCTTCGGTCGCGTGCGACGCCAGCACCAGGCATCGCAGGCGCTTGCCGAAGCCGCCGGGGCGGATCGTGACAGCACCGCATTACTGGTGGCGGCTGAAACCACACGCGCTTATCTGGCACTCACCGGCACGCAGGCCCAGCTTGATGTTGCTTGGCGGAACACAGACAACCTGGCCCAGACGCTCGAACTGACGGAGTCGGTCTTGCAGGCCGGACGAGGTACGCGCGGGGATGTCTCCAATGCACGCGCCCAACTGGCGGCGACGCGCGCGCTGATCCCCGCGCTGGAGGCTGCCAAGCAACGGGCCATCCACCGCCTGGGCGTGTTGACTGTCCAGAGCAGCGACACCTTGAGCGACGCACTTGTGTCGACGGTTTCGTTGCCGGCCGTACCGGACACGATTGCGGTGGGTGCGCCACGGGCGCTGCTCCGAAGGCGGCCGGATGTTCGCGCCGCCGAACGGCGACTGGCTGCATCGACGGCTCAGGTCGGCGTGGCGACCGCCGACCTGTTTCCGCGGGTGAATCTACTGGGCAGCCTGGGGTGGGCGGCGACCAGCGTGAGCGGGTTCGGGCATAGCGACGCGGAGTACTACAGCGTGGGGCCGAGACTGACCTGGAGCGCCTTCGACTTCGGTCGGGTGCGTGCTCGTCTGCGTCAGGCGCAAGCCGGTTCGGATGTCGCGTTGGCGGTTTACGAACAAACCGTGTTGCTGGCGCTGGAGGACACACAGAATGCCTTGGCTGACTACGGCCAGGCACGGGCACGGACAGCCGCGCTGGATGAGGCGGTGACCTCTGCGGTCGAAGCCTCGGATCTGGCGCGAGAGCGGTACGAAGGTGGTATCGCGAGCTTTCTGGAAGTGCTCGACGCCGAGCGGCGTGAGATCGAGATCCGGACCAACCTCGCCGCCGCACGCACGCAGACGCTGAGCGCGTTGGTCCGGGTGTATATGGCGCTCGCGGGGGGTGTCGAGTCGTCTGTGCAGGTCGCGGTGTCGGACTGATCGGGAATCTAGTCGGGCGGACGCGGTATCGTTAGCGCATCTGACCGATCGCCAAGGATGATCACCATGCGTCACCTCGCCGCCACCATGGCCTGCCTGCTGCTCCTGCCCGCTGCTGCGCAGGCACAGCCACGCGAGCTGATGGATTTGTACACCCATCTGCATACGCACCCTGAACTGTCGTTCCACGAAGCGGATACCGCGGCAACCCTGGCGTCGGAGCTGGAAGCGCTGGGCTTTGCCGTCACCACCCAGGTCGGCGGACATGGTCTGGTCGGCGTGCTTGAGAACGGTGAGGGCCCCACCGTTCTGCTGCGCACGGACCTGGACGCGCTTCCGGTCAAGGAGCAGACCGGAAAGGCCTACGCCAGTACGGTCACGGCGACGGACGACGCCGGTAACACCGTGCCGGTGATGCATGCCTGCGGGCATGACGTGCACATGACCGTGTTCGTCGGCACCGCACGCCAGCTCGTGGAGCAGCGTGACCGCTGGGCCGGCACGCTGGTGATGATCGGCCAGCCCGCCGAGGAACGCGGCGCCGGCGCGCGGGCCATGCTGGCCGACGGATTGTTCGAACGATTCCCCCGGCCCGATTACAACCTGGCGCTGCATGTCAGCGCCGCGCTGCCCGCCGGCAGTATCGGCTACACCGAAGGTTATGCCCTGGCCAGCGTCGACTCGGTGGACATCAAGGTGTTCGGTGTGGGTGGGCATGGCGCCTATCCGCATACGACCAAGGACCCGGTCGTGCTGTCCGCGCAGATCATCAATGCGCTGCAGACGCTGGTGGCGCGTGTGATTCCGCCAGTCGAGCCCGGCGTGGTGACGGTGGGGTCCATCCACGGCGGCACCAAGCACAACATCATCCCCGACGAGGTGCAGTTGCAGCTCACCGTGCGGGCGTACAGCGAGAAAACCCGCAACACGCTCATCGAGGGCATACGTCAGGTCGCCCGCGGTCAGGCGGTGGCCGCCGGCCTGCCGGAAGACAAGCTGCCCGAGGTGACGGTGCAAGACGAGCACACCCGGTCGACCTACAACGATCCGGCGCTGGTCCAGCGCGTTGTCGCGGTGTTGGAAACCGCGTTGGGCACCGAGCAGGTGCAGTCCGTTCCCGCGGTGATGGGCGGCGAGGATTTCTCCGAATACGGGCTCACTGACCCGAAGATTCCTAGCTTCATCTACTGGCTGGGCGGCGTGGAACCGAGAACCTGGCAGGCCGCACAGAGCAGCGGCGAATCGCTGCCTTCCCTGCATTCGCCGTTCTTCGCGCCGGATGCCCCGCTGGCGATCGAGACCGGTGTGCAGGCGATGACCGCCGCCGCGCTGGATCTGCTGGCTGCGGCGCCGGAGCCTGAACCGGCGCCGGAACCGATGGCGGCGCCTGAAGCAGCGGCCGAGTCCGCACCGGAGCCCGAGATCGATACCGCCGTTGAGTGACCGCGTCGGTCTTGGCGGCGGCTGCCACTGGTGCACCGAAGCCGTGTTTCAGGCAGTCGGCGGCGTGCTGCGGGTAGAGCAGGGCTGGATCGCGCCGGCAGGCGATTCCGGGCGCGAATCCGAAGCCGTGATCGCCCACTTTGATCCCGCGCGGGTGTCGCTGGCCCGGTTGATCGACGTTCACCTGCACACCCATGCCAGCACCTCGCAGCACAGGCTGCGCAATAAATACCGATCGGCCATCTACGTGGTGTCGGATGCGCAGGCGCAGGCCGCGGCGCAAGGCCTGCGCGATGCACAGGGCTTGTTCGACCAGCCGGTGATTACGCAGGTGCTGCACCTTGGCCGGTTCCGGCCTTCGCCGGAACGTTATCGGAATTACTACGCCAGTCGGCCGCAGGCGCCGTTTTGCCAGCGCTATATCGCCCCCAAGCTGCGCGCCGTGAATCAGCGATGCCGAACACAATGAGCGCGCTCGGCCATGGGTTGTCGCGGGGGCTGCGCGGTGTTGTTTACGCCGTCGTCAGCCTGGGCTTGCTGGCGTGGCTGGGCGTCACGCTGTCGTCCAGGGTGGAGCTGCCCGATGGCCTGGCCTTCGACGGCCCGCCGCGGCCCTTGCAAGACGCGCGGCTGCTGGTCGACACGACCTACATTGATGCCCAGGGCGAACGCCGGAGCGAGCAGGCGATCTTCGATGCGATGTTCGCGATGATCCGTTCGGCCCGTGAGCTGATCGTCATCGACATGTTTCTGTTCAACCCGTTTCACGGGCCGGAACCAGAGCGCCAGCGCGACCTGACGGCCGAGCTGACCCAATCGCTAATCGACGCCCGCCGCGCGCATGACGGGCTGAACGTCATCCTGATCACCGACCCGATCAACACGGTTTATGGCGGCCTTGAGGCTGAGCATTTGCGGCGGCTGCGGGATGCTGGGGTCAATGTGGTGCTGACCCGGCTACCCGCCTTGCGTGACAGCAACCCGAGCTACAGCGGGCTGTGGCGCTGGCTGGTGAAACCGCTGGGCAACGATGCCGATGGCGGCTGGCTGCCCAATGCTCTGGGCGACGGGCAGGTGACACTGCGCAGCTATCTGGCGCTGCTGAACTTCAAGGCCAATCACCGCAAGACCGTGGTGGCGGATGATGGCCGGGGCCGGCTGCAGGCCATGGTCACGTCGGCCAATCCGCACAGCGACAGCAGTGCGCACAGCAACATTGCGCTGCAGTTTGCGGGGCCGGCAGTGGGTGATTTGCTGCGCACGGAACAGGCCGTTCTGCGGTTCTCCAGCGACGGTGTTCGCATTCCGGAGCGCTGGTTGCGGCCGCCGGCTGTCGCCAAGCCCGCGCGGGGCGCAGCGCAGATTCGTGTGGTCACCGAACAGGCGATTGAGGCGGCGATACTGCAGGCGCTGCACGCGGCAGGCCCGGGGGATCGCATCCGGCTGGCGATGTTCTACCTGGCGGACCGCGACGTGATTGCCGCGCTAATCGATGCCCAGGCACGCGGCGCCATGCTGCAGGTGTTGCTGGATCCGAATCGCGACGCCTTCGGCCGCGAAAAGAATGGCGTGCCGGCCCGGCCGGTGGCGGCTGAACTCGTCGAGGCTGGCATCGAAGTACGCTGGTGTGACACCCACGGCGAGCAATGTCACTTCAAGGCCTTGTTGTCACAGCGCGCCGCCGAGCGCCGGTTCACCGCGGTGCTGGGCTCGGCGAACTTCACCCGGCGTAACCTGGACAATTTCAATCTGGAGACCGACGTGGTGATCTCGACCCCGCAGCGCCATCCGCTCGCGGCGGAGATGAACCAGTGGTTTGACGACCTGTGGACCAATGCCGATGGCCGCCACGTTTCGGTGGCCTACCAGCAGTTCGCGGATGAGCGCGCCTCGCTGCGCTGGGCGTACCGCGTGATGGAGGCCAGCGGCTGGTCGTCGTTCTAGGGAAAGCCGGCGCCGTCTTGGCGGTGTGACTAGATCAGTGTTTCCCTAACCGCTCACGCCACGATAGCTGCGTGCGGTGGGCGCAGCGCTGTCCACCGTCTGCGCGTGATACGTCACCACGCGCGTAACCGGCTGACCGAACAGGCAGACTTCCGTGATCTCCTGTTCCTCCGCCACGGCCATCACGGCCTGCATCACGGATTCGGCTTGCTCGGTCGGCACCACCGATTGAATCCACGCACGCTCGCGGTTCAGTCGGCGGCCCATGGCGACCTTGGACTCGGCTTCGACAAAACGAGCCGACAGGGTGTTGGCGCCGGTGGCCCCGGCGGCCGTCGCGGCTTCCAGCAACGTTGGCATGTGGGTGCCGCTGGAGATGATGGTCAGGCGCGTCTGCGGTTCGCGCTGGCCCAGGGTGGTGTCCTCGCCCTCCAGCCCTAGCCCGGCGGCGTGGGCACCACTGCCGAGGCGAACCACTTGCTGGCGCCGCCAGTCCGTATGCCCGACAAGACCATCCAGAGCGGCGATCACCTGTTGCATGTCGGCGGCGTAGTGCCGGCTGCCCACGGTGCTTGGGAGGTTGACGATGCCCTTTTGCACCGGCATGCGGTAGAGAAAGCCGCGGCCCGGCATGGTGAGCCGACCGGCCACCGTCATGGTCTCGACCACGGCGTCGGCGTCGGCATTGTCGACGATGACGGTCATCACTTCCTTGGTGCGTTTCTTGGTAATGCGCAGCCAGCCCAGCCGGTCGCGTAGCCCGCGGCCCTCGCAGTAGTAGACGACCGGGCCATGCGCGCCGGCCTGCATGGCCGCGCGGGATACCGCTTCGGTTTGCTCCGGCTGCAGGATGCAGGAGATCGCGGCCAGATTCTCGCGCAGGCCGATCGAGGCATCGGTGCCCGGTTCCTCCGCGCCCAGGCCTTCCCAGATTGGAAAATCCGGCGTGTGGTAGAGATCGTCGCAGGGCACCGAGTACACCGCGCCGGAGCCCGGATAACGCAGGCCACCGGCGTCCGAGATTTCGCGGATCACGCTGTCGACCTGCGCGTCGGGTACGAGGAATCGCAGCAATTCCTTTTCCGGGCTGATCACCGGCAGGAAGCGCTGAATCCACTCCGTGCGAATCAGTGTGCCGCGGGCATTGGTGACAAAGGCATTGCGTTCACCGGAGGCGAACAGCCGTTCGATTACCGGCTTGACCGTCGCCGGCGGCAGGATGGCCGCGACCAGCGAGACTTTGTGCAACACCTCGAAATGGCTCATGCGACGTCCGCCGGCTGGCCGCTACGAGCGCGCGAGACAATGAGGCCCACGGCCAGCACGGTGATGATCGGCCCCACCGAGGCCAGCGCCAACACGCCAAAACCGTCGATCACGCCCGGCACGTTGCCGCCGATGCCTAGGCCCATGGCCAGTACCCGCGGCACGGTGATCGGGCCGGTGGTCCCGCCGGCGCTGTCCCAGCCGAAGTTCACGAACTCTTCGGAGGAGATCAGCGTCAGGCCGAGTAGCAGCAGGTAGGGCGGGATCAGCAGGTATTCCAGCGGAATGTTGAACGCGATCTTGATCACGCCCACGCCGATACCCAGGCCGACGCCCAAGGCCACGGACTGCATCAGCAGCGATTTCTTGAAGGCACCGATGGTGATCTTCTCCACGGTCTCGCCCAGCGCGTTCAGCGCCGGTTCGGCCAGCGTGGCGCCGTAGCCGAGGAAAAAGCCGAAGATCGCGGCGATGATCTTGCCGGTGGTTGCCGATGCGAACAGCGGCTCGCGCAGGCCTTCGGCGCCCCAGGGCGTGAGCGTGGCGAAACTGAGCGGGACATTGCTGCCCAGCTGCGCGCCCAGCGGAGTCAGGCCCAGGGTGATACCGAGGATGAACAGGCTCATGCCGATCACCGCGAAGGCGATGCCGATGAAAATTTCATCGCGGTTGCGCAACCGCTCCGGCAGGACCAGGCGCAGCGTGAGCAGCAGGAACAGGCACAGCGGCACGATGGCGCGCAATGCAGCAGACCCGCCGGCCTTGAGCTCCTGCAGGAATTGAACGGACGGGTCCCAGACCGACTTCGACACGACCTTGGCCTGCAAGGCTTGGCGCTTTTCGAGAATCAGCGTCGAGTCGTCCAGCACGATGCGGCCTTCGATGAGCTGCGGGCTGCCGCCAGCGAACTTCAGTTCGTAATCGCTGGCCGGTGTGCCGTTGCGCAGGAAGCGGTCGAACTCATCCTTGGTGAACCCTTCGCGGCGCGAAGCACTGGATCTCGGTGGCTCCGGTGCGCTGTCGGCCTGTTCGATCACCGGCGCGCCCGTGTAGTTGGGCTGGCCGTAGTAGTCGTCCTGCTGCACATGCCACATCGCCAGCATCAGCACGGCCAGAACCGGGACCAGTGAGGCCAGCGTGACGATGCCGAACCCGGCATTGCCGGCATCACCGTCGCCGACGATGCGGCAGACGCCAATGCCCAGCGCCAGCACCAGCGGCACCGTCACCGGGCCGGTTGTCACCGCGCCACAGTCCCAGGCCAGGCCAAGCACCGGTTGCAGCATTTCATGGAAATGCGCGTAGAGCGTCAGCCCGCAGAGCAGGGAGATCAGCGGGATGATGAACAGCTTCAGTGACCAGCCGAGGAAGAACCGCAGGATGCCCAGCATCACGGCGACGCCCACGCCGATGCCGACGACGCTGACGAGCTGGTTGGCGAAGTCGTTGAGCAGGCTGTAGAGCAGGGGGGCTTGGTCCGGCTGCACCCCGGCGCCGGCGCTGCGCAGCACGGCGATGGCCGGTTCGGCGAACGTGGCGCCGATGCCGAGCAGAAACGCGAAGCCCAGGATGATCGGCAACGTGGAGTTGCGCGGTAGCACGGCGCCGATGGTCTCGCCCAGTGGCATCAATCCCAGCCGCAGCCCCTCCATGAAGAACATCAGGCCGAAGGCGACGATGCCGATGCCGACGCCGATCATGATCGCGTGGACGATGGGCAGGCCCAGCACCAGAATCTGGAACAGCAGCAGATAGGCGACGATGAACCAGATCGTCTTCAGCTGCTCGAAGAAGTTCTCGTAGACGTAGGGGCCGAGTATCTTCAGCGAGTCGCCAAGGCTCAGGCGAACTTTGCGTTGGGTGTTCAAGGCGCTCTCAGCGAGTGGGAACCACGGGCATTGCCGATGCACCACCCGCGCCAATGATCACCGAGACCTTGTCCTTGGTCTTGACCACTTCGACCATCTCCTTCTGGATCTCCAGGCTGCGGTAGGTCAGGAACTGGTCGGGGTTCAAGCCGAACGCCGAGGCGTAGGCCTTGTCGGCCAGTGCCTTGTTCCGCTCCGCATCGGCCCGGCTGAGTTCGGCACGTGCGCGGGCGACCTCCGTCTTGGTGCGTTGCTCCTGGGCGGCCGTGCGGGCAGTCTCCTCCAGCACGACGGCGGGCGGGGTCACGCCACCGATGACCACCCGGTTGACCTGCACCGGCAGCGACTCGGCCTGCACGTACTCACGAATCGTTTCCAGGATGGCGAATTCACCCTGCGTAGTCACCGTGGCATCGGTCGTGAGATCGAACACGCGCTGGCCGCGCGCGAAGTCGCGCAGGGCGGTGCGAAACACCTCCTGCACCTTGGTCTGGTACCACTTCGGGCCGAACTTCTCGTGGACAATTGGCGTCTTGCCCTGTTCCAGCTGCACCAGCAGATAGGCGCGGAAGTCCACCGGGACGTTGTCGGCGGTCACGAGGTCGTTGAATTTCTCGTTGAACTGCTGCGGGCGCACGTCGTATTCGACGAGATGCGAGGTCCACCAGAGCCAGTGCGTGCCGGTGTTGCGTGGCTGCGCTTCCACGCCAGGTGTGCCGAAAAACCACGGCTGGTCGACCTGTACGCCCTCGTGACCGGCATCCACGGACTCCGGCCCGTAGACGCAGCCGGCCGAACCCAATGCGGCGAGTGCCGCGACCCCCACCCATCCACGGCGCCAAAACGACGTTGTTCGCATCTAAATTATCCCCGGAAGCAACGCGACGATTATGGCGGATGACCGCGCGAACGCCGAATTCCACCGGCGTTCTTGTGTGCTAGGGAGCCAGGGCGGGTGGTTGGTCAGCTGCGGCGGAGGGCGTCAGGGATGTAGTCAGTCGCTGGCTGCCGCTCACAGACTGCAGCATCACTGGGTCCATCGTTTCGACAACGGTCGGCACTTGTGCGACGGAGTAATACCACTCGCCCTGAACGCGCTCGGCGGTAAAGTCCATCAGCATGTAGCCGAGGTTGGTTTCGTTGGCATGCTTCATATGTGGATTGAATCCGGATGCCATCAGCGCAGTCCACACCGGCACGGGCACTTGAGCGACCCCACCGCAGCAAAGCTCGACCCCCAAACTGCCGTCGCCTGTCGCTGGGTTGTAGCTGGCAAGGTCATTCGGATCACGGGGTAGATCGCAGGCGATCACCGCATGGATATCCCCGAACACGAATACGCAGTTTTCGATGTTGTTGGCTTCGATGAGGTCGTAGACCGCTTCGCGATCGAATCGGTAGCCGTCCCAAGCATCCGAATTCACGTAGCAGGGGTCCGTGGTCGGTGTGGCGGTAGTGCAGGTCGTCAGCGGGTTTACGGGGCCGGCGTTGAGCGGGGCGAAGGTTGTGCCATTGCCGATCAATTTCCACTGCGCCGTGCTGTTCGCCAGCTCTTGCAGGAACCATGCGCGCTGCTCGGCGCCAAGAATGGTTTGCTCCTCGCTGAGCACAAAGTCGGCGTTCTCTGCTACGCGTCCCGACAGCCGTGTATCCAGCATGAAAATATCGATTAGCTCGCCGTAAGGAATCCTGCGGTAAATCTGGCCCAGCCCGTTGGGGTCGTAGCCGGTTTGCCCTGGCTGCAAGCTCGGTTCGCTTTCAGCAGGCGCATCGAAGCCGGTGCCATTCTCGCGGATGGGCATCCACTCAAAGTAGGCGCGAATTGCCCAACCCATACGCTCGGCCCAGAAGCCTTCACCACCCTCGGCAGGGTCGCCCTCCGTGTGGTTGGCTGCCCCGGTTGCGTAGCTGTTGTTCGTAGTCTCGTGGTCGTCCCAGGTCGTAATCCAGGGATGCTGGCGATGGGCTTCCTGTAGGTCCAGGTCAGTCTTGTATTGGGCATGGCGCTGGCGGTAATCGTCCAGGCTGGTGATTTCGGCGTTGGGTTCGTGAGCACGCACCTGCGAGCCGCCGCCCTCGTAGATGTAATCGCCGAGGTGAATGAACAGATCCAGATCTGCACGCTCGGCAATCCGGCCAAAGGCGTTGAAGTAACCAAACGTGTAGCTGTTGCAAGCCGCCGAGGCAATGCGGAGCTGGCTGACATCGTCGGTGCGTGACGGGGCGGTCTTGGTCCGCCCGATGCGTGAGGTGATCACAGTGCCGTCCTGCTGGGTCACTGAAAAACGGTAGTAGTAGGTCGTGAAGCTGGTCAGCCCAGTCGGGTCTACCTTGACGGTGAAATCACGATCGGCGCCGGTGATGAAGCGCCCTGATCGAATGGTGTCTGTCATCTCAGGCGAGGTGCTCAGTACCCAGTCCACTGCAATATCGCCGATGGATTCGTCGCCGGGTGTGGCTCGTGTCCACAGGATGACGCGGTCGGTCCGGGGGTCGCCGCTGGCAACGCCGTGGTTGAACTGAATGCTACCCGGCAGTACTGGATGGTCGGCGCCCCGATCGCGGCCGGGGGCGCGGCTTTGTCCGCAGCCACTCGTGGCGCCTATCGCGACCGCTCCGAGGGACGCGCCGCCGAAGCGCTTGAGAAAGGTTCTTCGGTTGATGGGCAGGCGCGGGATGCCGCGAAAGCGGCGGCGATGGAAGTCGCTCATGAGGATGCAGTGGGTCTGAGGCCAGGATGAGGGAATCCTATCCCTTGCCTGTTGCTGGCTGATGACGTTTCCGGTCAGCCTTGCGGGTGTCAGGTCGATCCATTGCTATAGATCGACGATTCCAAGATAATGGAAATATGGATAACTCAACGGCCACCCTCAAGCTCGCCTCGCTAGCCCAGGAAACCCGCCTTGCCATCTTTCGCGAGCTGGTCCAGGCCGGGCCGGATGGCCTGAACCCGGGTGTCCTGGCCGAGCGGCTGGACATCGCCCAGGCAACCTTGTCCTTTCATCTCAAGGAGCTGCGTCACGCCGAGATGATCCAGTCCCGGCAGGAAGGGCGCTTCATTTTCTACTCGGCCAATTTCAGTGCGATGAATGCCTTGCTGGGGTTTCTGACCGAAAACTGCTGCAGCGAGAGCGGTGCCGGTTGCACGCCGGACCTGCACTGCGAACAGGAGGACGCATGAGCACAGACAACCTCACGCCAGCCGAGGTGGCGGGCGAGGACAGCCCGGCCATGTCGATCTTTGAGCGTTATCTGACTGTTTGGGTGGGGGCCTGCATCGTCGTGGGCATCGGCCTGGGCCATTTCGTACCGGGGCTGTTCCAGGCCCTGGGCAGCATGGAAGTCGCGCGGGTGAATCTGCCGGTGGCGGCGCTGATCTGGCTGATGATCATTCCCATGCTCATCAAGATCGATTTCGCCGCGCTGCACCAGGTGCGGCGCCATTGGCGGGGCATCGGCGTCACGCTGTTTGTGAACTGGGCGGTCAAGCCGTTTTCGATGGCGTTTCTGGGCTGGCTGTTCATCGCCACGCTGTTCCGTGACTGGCTGCCCGCCGATCAGATCGACGCCTATCTGGCCGGGCTGATCCTGCTGGCGGCCGCGCCCTGCACGGCGATGGTCTTCGTGTGGAGCAACCTCTCGGACGGCGAGCCACATTTCACCTTGAGCCAGGTTGCGCTGAACGACGTGATCATGGTCTTTGCCTTCGCGCCCCTGGTCGGCCTGTTGTTGGGGCTGGCCTCGATCACCGTGCCCTGGGACACGCTAATGCTGTCCGTGGGCCTCTACATCGTCGTGCCGGTGATCCTCGCCCAATTGCTGCGGCGGCGACTGCTGGCGTCAGGCGGCGAGGCACGGCTGGAGTCGGTGCTGGGTGTGCTGCAGCCGGTGTCCATCGTCGCGTTGCTGGCCACGCTGGTGTTGCTGTTCGCGTTCCAGGGCGAGCAAATCGTGCGTCAGCCGCTGATCATTCTGTTGCTGGCCGTACCCATCCTGATTCAGGTGTACTTCAACTCCGGCCTGGCCTATCTGCTGAACCGCTGGAGCGGTGAGGCTCATTGCGTGGCGGCCCCCTCGGCGCTGATTGGTGCCAGCAACTTTTTCGAGCTGGCGGTGGCCGCGGCCATTGCCCTGTTCGGGTTCGAGTCTGGTGCGGCACTGGCCACCGTGGTCGGGGTACTGATTGAGGTGCCAGTCATGCTCTCTGTCGTTCGCATCGTCAACGCCACCAAACCCTGGTACGAGCGAGGTCTCGCCAAGTCATGAAGATTCTCTACATCTGCACGCACAACCGCTGCCGCAGCATTCTTTCCGAGGCCGTGACGAATCGGCGGGCGGGCGGCGCCATTGAGGCGCGCAGCGCCGGCAGCCAGCCGGCCGGCGAGGTGCATCCGCTGTCGCTGACCTACCTGGCAGAGGCGGGTTATCCCACCGAGGGCTTGCGCAGCCAGTCCTGGGACGATTTCGAGGACTTTCAGCCGGACGTGGTGATCACCCTTTGTGACTCGGCAGCGGGGGAAGCCTGCCCGGTCTGGTTCGGCCAGGCGATCAAGCTGCATTGGGGGCTGGAGGACCCGTCCAAGCTGGGTGGCCCGGAGACCGTCGTGGCACAGGCGTTTCGAGCCACGATTGTGCAGATCGAGGCACGGGTGGACGCGCTGGCCGAGCTCGCCACCTCGCCGCGTGACAGCTGGCCGGCTCGCCTCAAGGAGCTGACCGCCGCATGAGCACTCTGGACGACAAGCTCCCAGCGCTGGATGAAGAGCAGTTTTCGGTCCCCGCGGCGGATGCCTTCAGCCGGATGCATGCTCAGCACAAGCCGCGGTTCCTGCTGCTCTATGGCTCGCTGCGCCAGCGCTCCTACAGTCGGTTAGTTATTGAGGAATGCAGCCGCCTGCTGGAGCGAATGGGCGGCGAGGTGAGGATCTTCGACCCCACGGGGCTGCCGCTGCCGGACAGCTGCGAGGCCGACCACCCCAAGGTGAAGGAACTGCGTGACCTGGTGACCTGGTCCGAGGGGCAGGTTTGGTGCTCGCCGGAGCGCCATGGATCGATGACCGGAATCATGAAAGCTCAGATCGACTGGGTGCCGTTGTCACTGGGCGCCGTGCGCCCCACCCAGGGCAAGACCCTGGCCGTAATGCAGGTCTGCGGCGGCTCGCAGTCCTTCAACGCCGTCAACCAACTCCGCGTGCTCGGGCGATGGATGCGCATGATCACCATCCCCAACCAGTCCTCCGTACCCAAGGCCTTCCTGGAATTCGACGAGGCCGGCCGCATGAAGCCCTCGGGCTACTACAACCGCATTGTCGACGTGCTGGAAGAGCTGGTGAAGTTCACGCTGCTGACACGCGACAACAGCGACTACCTGACCGACCGCTACTCCGAGCGGGTCGAGAGCGCCGAGGCGCTGATGCAGCGGGTGAACCAGCGTTCGATCTAGGGAAAACCGGCTCCGTCTTGGCGGTGTGAATAGATCAGTGTTTCCCTAGCCCTGGGCGTTCGTGAACGGCTGCCTCAGTGCAGCAGGCGCCAGGTTCCATCGTCCGCGCTGACCCGGCCATCTTCGACCAGCTTGTCCAGATGCGCGATCAGGCTGCGTGCAGCCAGCGGGTGGATGGCCTTGGGGACGTCGGCGTATACCACCGGGAGCAATGCTTCCAGCGTCACCGGGGCGTTAAAGCGGATCAGGCCATCGACGACTAGCGCCTCGCGCTTCATACGGTGTGCAATCACCGCGTCGATCACGGTGCCGGGCGGTGTCAGCGGGTTGCCGTGGGCCGGGAGGATGCGCCTTATCGGCTCCAACTTGAGCCGCTCCAGCGAGCCGACGTAGTCCTTCATGTTGCCGTCGGGCGGCGCGATGACGACCGTGCCTCCGTCCATGAACTGGTCACCGGCAATCAGGTCACCGCTGGCTTCATTGAGATAGCAGAGATGGTTTTTTGCATGGCCTGGCGTGTAGAGCACGCGCAGTTGGAAGTCGCCGCAGTCCAGCTGATCCCCTTCATCCAGCAACTGATCGATCTCGAAATCCGCATCGCGCGGACCCTGTAGAACCTCGTGGTGCGAGTAGATATGGGCGCCAGTGGCGGCGGCCAGCTCCCGGGCACCGGGGGAATGGTCGGGGTGGGTGTGGGTTAGCAGAATCCAGCCGAGACGACCATCGCAGGCCGCCAGAATGGCATCCAGATGGCGGGCATCGCGCACGCCGGGGTCGACCACAGCAACCCGGCCGTCACCAAGCAGATAGGTATTGGTGCCGGTGCCGGTGAGCGGGCCGGGATTCGGCGCGGTGATCCGCCGCACGCCCTGGCCCAGCGGCACGGGGGTGTATGGCGGAAATGAGGCCCGGATGTCGTCTTGGTCGGGCGATGCGGTCATCGTGTCTGCTCTGCTCTGCTCTGCTCTGCTCTGCTCTGCTCTGCTCTGCTCTGCTCTGCTCTGCTCTGCTCTGCTTGCTGGGAATCACGGACGAGCCCCGGCTGGCGAAATCAGCGCGGTAACTTTGCCGCCTGCACGCGGTGTTCGGTGCGGCAGACACGATCACCGTAGTAGTTGTCATTAAAGTTGCAACGTACCGGAATCGGGACCAGTTCCGGTTCCGGGTGTCCGAGCAGCGCGCGCAGGAATTTCTGGATCAAAGGCATCGTGTCACCCGACAGGCTAGATGTGATCCAACGTTACGCGCCCTTGATCCATTAGTGAAATTGAATCTGCGCCCATTGATGATAGCTAAAAGCGATCAACTCACTGCCATCTTGCGGCGTATGTCTATCGCGTGGCGTGATCGGGAGCATCATAGAGCTTGGCGGTTGGGCTTTGGCCCATGCAGTCCGGCAACTGGCGGATCTCGCGCAGCACCTGCTGCTGAAGGTCGCTGGCAGCGCGATCAAGAGACTCGTTGATCTCCTCTGCCTCGCCAGCCCAGTTCACCGACGTATCCGAGCCGCGGGCAACCAGCACGGTGTCCCTTTCTGAGGATTCGATCCGAAGCCGGATGGCGATCGTGATTGTGCGACTGGTGGTTTTCGAATGTCCCTGCACGCCAAGCCGGAGTAACTCCCCCTGCGTCGGACGTCCGGTCTCGTCAGAGACGGTCGGTATAGCCAGCAAGGTTTCGCGTACCCAGCCCAGCGGACTGTCCAGCACGTAGCGCCTACTGCCATGCACGCCAATGTCGCTCCGATTGCGCCGCGCATCAGTGAGCGCAACTAGCTGAAACTTGCACGCCGCCAGCTCGGCGGGGGCGCTATCGCTCCAATTCTCGGAAAATATCGCGTGATTCTGGGTGGGGGTCACTTGCACGTCGGTGAGCGTTTTCGGCGAGGCACAAGCTGCGAGGCCGAACACAACAGCAGCGCCGAGCAGGCCGCGGCCTGGGCGAATTCTGAAAATAGGCACGGCGACTTAATCGGTTTGTGCGGCCGCCTGTTGCGCCAGCGCGTGTGCGGGGATGAAGGTCGAAAGGTGACCATTTGACCAACGGACGCGTGTGGCATCGCCGATCTCCCTCAGTTCACGTGCGATGACCGTGGGCGGTATCTCGCGCGTCGGATCCGAGAATTGCAGCTTTGCTTTTCGATTGATGTCTTTTTTGGGGTTTTGCAGGTCGGCCAGCAATACGGTTGTGACTTCTTCGATACCGGCGATCAGCGCCGTTTTCAGCAACGCTCCATCGTCGGCCACCCAGGCGGCCTTCCGAGCCTCGAAGCCAATGTCATCAAAATACGCCGAGTGCCGGATTGTATTGCCGTAAAGCGCATTGCTTTGCTGGGCGTAGGGTGGGCCTGCCAACTGCTTTCCCGAAACCGTCTGAAACGCAGGCGACTGCGGCAGCAGCATCGCTTGCAGCTCGACAGTCACCGAACTCAACTGATCGTTGATGAGGTAGCGCACGTTAGTGAACAGGTGCGTATCCGACGTCCCGGCCTTGAGCCGAGCGTCGAGATCATCCGAGGCTTGAGTCGTCGTCACGAGCGCCGGGCGAGTGGCATTGATCCAGCCGCTGCCTGCCAGCGATCTGTCGAGGGCCGCCTCCATCATTGCGTCGAACTCGAAGCCCAACAGGGCGTTGCGCACTTGGGTAACCCGGCTCTCGGCGCGAGCCGCAGATTTCTTGTCCCCGGCCGCGTCAAGCGATGCGCCGATCACCGCGCCGATGAGGCCGAACTGCATCATCGCGGCTGAACTGTTTGCACTCCGGAATGTGGCGATGATCTCTTCCTGTTCGATAATCAGCGTTACGTCCGTGCTGTCGATGGACGCCCTGGTATCGGGTTGCAGAACAGGTCTGTGCAAGGAGCAGCCGGTTGAAAGCAGCGCGAGGCAAGACGCGAACAGCGCCCAGCGAGATGTCTTGATTGTCAGCACAATAGAATCCTGTCCGGTTGATCACCGTTGTCGCCGCAACGCTTGGGCAAATACCGAACTGCTTTGGGTGAATGAAGGGTCATACTCACGCGCATGCCCACAGGCACCCGCATCGGGAAAGTGTATCAATCTTGCGCAGCGGCGAATATCGAGTCGAAATCTCGATCATGTGATCCATTCCATCAGATTTCATGCACGAACCGGGTGCGGTCGAAGCGTATCTGTTCGTGATATATCCCTTTTTCGTGCCGGCGGCCGGCAGCGATGACCATGACGGTGAATTCATGCCGGCCGTAGCCGCAGATTCGCCGGACCCGGTCTTCGTCGAAGCCTTCCATCGGGCAGCTGTCGAAGTCATAGGCGCGCAGCGCCAGCATCAGGTTTTCGCAGGCCAGGGCGACTGACTTGGCCGCCCAGAGCTGCATGTCGGTACCGGTGTTGGGGGTGCGCATCATCGGCCGGACCAGGCCTATGGCGTCGCGCACGGTCTTCTTTGCGCGGGCGCCGAGTCCCAGCATGTCCAGCGGGACCGTGCCGTACATGAACTGCGCCAGTCCTCCGTAATACTGCTGCACGACCTTGGGCGGGTTGCCTCCCGGCCACTGCACGAGAATCTCCTTGGCGTGTCGCCGCCAGTTACGTGTGTGCCCGGTGCAGACGATCAGCTCTGCCGCGGTTTTTGCGGCCTTTTGGCTCATGCAGGCTTTGACGAGCTGTGCTCGCTTGTCGGGTGTGGTGACCCGATAAAAATTCCACATCTGCAGGTTGGAACTGTTCGGCGCGAGCAAGGCCATGTCGAGACAGTCTTGCAGGACATCTTCGGGAATGGGTTCTTCGGTGAACTGGCGGATCGAGCGACGTGTGGTGACGGCGCTGCGCAGCGCCTCCACTTGCGGGCTGCACTGAATGGCGGGCATTAGGTTTCTTCCTGACCGGTGACTTGAAACTTGAAGGCGCCGCTTTCGCTGGCATCCGAGCCGGAGCGGTCACCGTTGAGGACCTGGCGGCGAGCCTCGTCCAGTGCCTTGTCGATGTCTTCGATGGTCCGGCCTTCCAGGGTGATGGCGACTCTGAGCATGTGCGGGTGATTTAGGAGCAGGGGGATCGTGAGATGGTCCCACATTCGGCTTTGGCGCCGGTACTTCGAGGCGTTGTTGGGGGGTGGTCTGGGTGGGTCACTGCTTTCGTCGCCCGGCGCTCCGCAGGATTCTCCTGAACTTTGGGCATTCCATGTGGCTGGGGGCGGGGCAGGCGGCGGCGTGACGCAGGCCGTCGCGCATGGTCGTCAGGCGGCGAATCGTCGTGTCGAGCTCCTCCGCCTTGGCTGCGAGTTGATCGCGGTTGATCGCAGGTTGGCCGTCAGCCCCGAACATCTGAGCAATCTCGTTCAGTGAAAAGCCGGCTATGCGGCCTAGACCAATCAGCGCGAGCTGTTCCAGAACGGCCGGGTCGAATTGGCGCCGCAATCCCCGACGTCCGACGGATCGGATAAGCCCCTTGTCTTCGTAGTAGCGCAGCGTTGACGGCGGGATGCCGGCCTGCCGGGCGACCTCCGAGATGTCCAGATCACGCATGACTTGACTTCAAGTTGACTTGAAGTTGCAGACTGCCCATCGGTTTCGGATTGAGCAACAAGAGGGCGTCATGACTGCGACATCGCGGCAGCAACAGCAGCAACTCTGGAACGGTGTGGGTGGTGAGGCCTGGGTGCAATCGCAGGCATTGCTCGATCAGATGTTCCGGCCCATTGAGCAGCGGCTGACCGAGCATGTACTGGCGGAGCCGGCTCGAGAGGTGCTGGATGTGGGCTGCGGTACCGGGGCGACCACGCTGGCTGTGGCCGAACGCCTGGGCGAGCCGGCCCGGTGCGTGGGGGTGGATGTGTCCGGGCCTATGGTGCAGGCCGCCCAGGCCAGGGCGGCGCAATCGGGTATGAACGTCGAGTTCATCCATGCGGACGCCCAGACTCATCCCTTCGAAGATGGGCTGCGTGACGTGATTTTCTCGCGCTTCGGCGTGATGTTCTTTGCCGACCCTGTCACGGCGTTCTCGAATTTGCGGCACGGCGTGAAGATCGGCGGCCGTCTGCATTTCGTCTGCTGGAGACGGCCCGAAGACAATCCCTTCATGACGGCTGCCGAGCGCGCGGCGGTGTCCTGGCTGCCGGAACTGCCGCCACGCGATCCGACCATGCCTGGCCAGTTCGGCCTGTCCCAACCGGAACGAATTCGCGCCATTCTTGGCGCGAGCGGCTGGTCCGACATTTCGGTTCAAGCCGACGACGCGTCTTGTGTGTTCCCCGAAACCGAGTTAACCCATTATTTGGCCCGCATGGGACCGGTGGGCCGCGCACTGCAAACCGTCGGTACTGCGCGCCGCGAGCAGATCATCGATGCCATCCGGCCGGCGTTTAGCCCGTTCGTAGACGGCGCGCTCGTTCGGTTCACCGCAGCTTGTTGGTGGGTGAGTGCTCGGAATGACAGTGAGAGCTGGCGCAGCTAGCTGGGCCGGTGTTGCAGCATCTGATCTCGCGGCCGCAGGTTGAACTCGAGGACCGGCCAACCGTTGAGCGGGCCATTGGAAGTCACGCCGCCGGCTTGGTTTTCGCGGACGCGTCGCGCCACGCAAGCAATGTTGGCGCGCGTCAGGGCGTATGAAAGCGCAGCTGATTTCGACCGCCGCGTTTGGCGGCATAAAGCGCTTCATCCGCTCGGTTGAGAAAGTGGGCATAGCCCAACGCCAGTTCATCGGGGTTGGTCGCCAGCGCCACGCCAATGCTTACCGTCACGCATCGGGCCTCCGAACTCGGGTGGTCGATGCCTAGGGCTTCGACACCGCTACGGATCGCCTCTCCAACCGCTTCGGCGCCGTCTTTGTCAGTGCCGGGAAGAATGGCGGCGAATTCCTCCCCGCCAAATCTGCCGACGAAATCGCCTTCGCGGCGGCCGACGGTTTTCAGCACGCCCGCGACCTGCTTGAGGCATTCATCGCCGGCGGCGTGACCGAAGCTGTCGTTGTAGTCCTTGAACCGGTCGACATCGATCAGCATGATCGCAACCGGTGTGGTCGCCCTAAGAGCGCGACGCCATTCCCTGCTTACGGTTTCGTCGAAGTAGCGCCGATTGAAGAGGTCGGTGAGGTGGTCCTTGACCGATACCGAGCGCAGCACGAGTTCGCTTTCCAGCAATTCACGCAAATCGATGAGCGCCTGGCGGTGCCGCTCGGTCAGTGTTCGCTGCTTGTGGTCGATTGCGCACAGCGTGCCGACCTTGCGACCGGTGGGGGACAGCACCGGGACGCCGGCGTAGAAGCGGATGTTCGGATAACCGGTGACCAGCGGATTGTCGGCGAAGCGCTCGTCGCCGCTGGCATCCTCGATCACCATGATGTCGTCCTGCAGAATCGCATGGCCGCAGAACGAGACATCTCGAGGTGTTTCCCGCACGTCTAGGCCCTGACTGGCCTTGAAGAACTGCCGGTCGTTGTCGATCACGGAAAAGGCCGTGATCGGCACATCCACGAGCGTGCCCAGCAGGCGTGTGATCCGGTCGAAATTCGCCTCGAACGTGTCACTGGCCAGCTTGAGTTCGTCGACAGCTTCCTGGCGGACGGATTCGTCGGAGGGCAGCAGAGGGGCTTTCATGATGTTACGCCGGATCGGGTCTGGCGCAGATCATACGTCGCCCAGGACCCGACGGAGTGGATGCGGGCAAGATTTGATCGCACCCATCTTGTTGCCGAACGGCGCCTGCAGACCGTGGAAAGGCGCGACATGCCTGGTTGCCGAGAACTCGGCGGCGTTGGCTGGTGATGACCAGCCGGATGCCGTGCTCAGCGCCGCTTGGGGCGCATCTGGTAAAGCGCCACACTGCGTGCGACGACCTCGCCTTGCCGGTTTTTCAGTTCGCCGCGAAGCTCGAATTCCGCCTTGCCGGTTGCCAGCGTTTCGGCCTCGATGCGTTCGATTTCATCCGGTGTGAGCGTGAGTTCAATGGTCACCGGGCCTTTGGCGGCCTTGACGTACTCCATTCGCAGGTCGGTGACGATCGGAATGAAACGCGACATGCCGTACGTCGCAAGCAGCAGCGGGCCACCGGGAAACTCGGCCAACGTGAACAGCGCGCCGGCGTACATCGTGCCGATGTGGTTCACATTGCGCTTGAGCGGCATCGTGGCGACGACACGCCCTGGTTCGAGTTCGGTGAGGCGCACCCCGGAACGGCGTACGAATGGAATAACCAATGGCGACAGCATCTGGACCAACCGCGGACGGATGGTGTCGCTGAAGGCTTGTTCAGCGCGCTCCACCGGCAGGCCCGCATCGCGGGCTTGTTCAATGGCGATCTGCGCCGTGGATTGAAGTCGGTTCGTCAGGTTCATGTTGAATTCTCTGGTGCAAGTCGGCCCACCATCGTTCGGGTGGCCTCTCGGAGCATGGTGTCGACGGCCGAGTCGGCTCGACCGGCACGAAGACTGATTTTACGTGCATGGATATTGGGCGCCGCAGCGGGCATACGGCGCGGAGCTCGACCATAATGGCCGGGTGAGCTTCGCGCTATTGCATCTGCCACTGCATGTCTTGCTGCCGGGTCTGGTGGCTCGTGTGGGGTTTCCCGACCGATGGCGTCAGGCGTGGCTGATCATGGTGCTGACGATGTTGGTCGATCTCGATCATCTACTCGCCGATCCGGTCTTTGACCCACTGCGTTGCAGCATCGGGTTTCATCCGTTGCACAGCCTGCCGGCCATCGCCTTGTATGGCTTGGCCCTGGTCTGGGCTCCTTCGCGCATCATCGCGGTCGGCCTGCTCATTCACATGCTGCTGGATGCAACAGACTGCGTGTTGCCGTAACCGGCGCAGCCTATCCGTCCTAGGTGCGACGTGTGGCGCTGCGGATACCCAGCATCAGCGCATCGGCCAGGTCCAGTTTGACGCTACGGCGGATGTGGCGGATCAGGTCATGGCGGATCCGGCGCTTGCTTGCGGCATGGGCGGGCATGTCGAGCTGGCTGAACTGTTCGGCCAGCGCCAGCGCGCGCGGCATCACCTCGGCGGACTTCACCACAGCGTCGAAGAAACCGGCGCTGTGCGCGGCGTCGACATCAAAATATTCCGAAAGGTTGACCGCCCGCTGGTAGGCCGCCGGCGTCAGCCGGTGTTGCAGCATGGCCGCGCCCACCCGTGGCATCGTCAGGCCTAGCGCCACTTCATTGGCCGACACCTTGTAGTCGCCCTGCGTGCCGATCACGTAGTCGCAGGACAGCATCAGGAACACGCCCATCGCCAGTACGTGGCCGTTGCAGGCGGCGATCACGGGGTAGGGATATTCCAGCACCCGCGCCGTGAGCAGGTAGCCCAGGCGCAACATCTTGAGCGTTTGCGTGCCGCCGGATTTCAGCACCTTCAGGTCAAAGCCTGCCGAAAACACCTCTTCGCGGCCGGTGATAATGACCATGGCCTGATCGGCTTCTGCGCGGTCGAACGCGGCGTATAACTCTTCGAACACGGCCGGCGGGAGGGCATTGCGTTTGCCGTCATCAATGGTGATGGTGGCTACGCCGTTGTCTAGACTGTACGAGACAGAGGACTGGGTCATGGCTATCCAAGGCTTGAAATCGGTCTATCGTACCGCCTTGGATGGGCCGTGAGCGTGCGTATTCGCTTGGTCACCGAGCTACCCGATTCGGGCGAGCCGGCAAGCTGCGTTCCGACAAGGCGCAATGTTGGCGTGTCGTCCAAGGTGCCCATCACTAAACTCATGCCATGGCGACTTCAGCGAACCGCAGGAAATCACCACGACCACGCGTGCATGCGCAGCAACTGATCGCCTTCAACAAACCGTTCGGCGTACTCAGCCAGTTCACCGATGCAGGCGACCGCCGAACGCTGAAGGAGTATGTTCCGATCCGCGATGTTTACCCCGCCGGTCGGCTGGACAAGGACAGCGAGGGTCTGTTGCTGCTCACCAACGACGGTCGTCTACAGGCACGCATCGCCGACCCGGCACACAAGCTGCCCAAGACCTACTGGGTGCAGGTGGAAGGTGTGCCGAGCGCCGAGCAGCTTGCCGAGCTTGCCGCCGGGCCGGCGCTCAAGGATGGGCCGACCAAACCCGCGGAGGTGGAGTGCCTCGCCGAGCCCGATCTGTGGCCGCGTGATCCGCCGGTGCGATTTCGCAAAAACGTTCCCACGAGCTGGCTGGCCATCACCATCCGGGAAGGCCGCAATCGGCAGCTGCGGCGCATGACGGCCGCTGTCGGCTTGCCGACCTTACGTCTGGTGCGTGTGCGGATCGGCCCCTGGGGCCTGGACGAGCTGGCACCGGGCGAATGGCGGCGTATTGTCTCGGCTTGAGTCCGGCGGCGGCCCGCGTGGGCTTTTAGCCCTCACGCGTTGCTGAGACACTAGCGGCAGACTCAAACGATCTGGTTTCTGCCTTGATTCACCGAACCTTACTCCTGGGCGCGTCCCTGCTGCTGTCCGTGCCCCTTTGCGCCGCGACAACAGCCGACGTCGATACCCTGATGGATGTCTCCGGCATCACCAAGCAATTCGCCGATCTACCCAAAACATTCATCGCCGGGATGAAGCAGGGCATGCAGCAGGATGAGGACTCCGATCCCGCGGTGTCGGCCATGCTGATGGAAGCTGCTGAACGCACGGTCACGGTCGAGCGGTTTCTGAACCCGGTTCGCCAGCAGCTCGACGAGGGGCTCAGCAAGGCCGACATCAAGACCCTGATCGAATGGCATCAGTCGCCGGTAGGCGAGCGGATCACACAGGCCGAGGTCCAGGCGTCCACCCCGCAGGCAAACGAGCACATGCTGGCGCTGGCGCCGCAGCTGCTACAGGACGTGGCGCTGGTCGAACGGGCTGACCGCATCGATGCCGCCATTGGCATGACCGATCTGACCATGGACGTGCAGGAGAACGTCACGCTGATCATCATGCAGACCGTGGCGGCTACCACCGAGGGCGCGGAGCCCGTGGACGAGGAGGCGTTCCGGTTGCAATGGGAGGTGGTCGAGCCCCAGGTTCGGGCCAATATCCAGCAGTACACGCGCATTAGCGCGGCGTACACGTATCGCCAGTTGAGCGAGGGCGACGTGGATGCCTACGTCGAGTTCCTCAGTTCACCGCTGGGCCGACGGTTCACCGCCGCCGGCAAGCAGGGCATGGCCGAGGGTTTTCAGGCCGTGACCCAGGCCTGGACCCGGGACTGGGCTGGCCGCCTGCCAAAGCCGGCCGCCGACGCACCGTAGAGAACGCTTGCGCCGCCCGGCGCAGGGGCTACGAGATGTCGACCGCGTGTTTCTTGAGGTCGGCGAGCTGGCAGGTCTGCAGTGCCAGTCTGTCGGTGGCGGCCAGCACGACGCGCGGTGCACAACCGGCCTGCAGGGCTTCCCGCCAGCGTGCGGCGCAAAGACACCACTGATCGCCCGGCTTCAGGCCGGGAAACCGGAATTCCGGGCGTGGCGTGCTGAGGTCATTGCCGCGACTCGCCGAGTACGTCAGAAACGCGTCGGTCACGCGGACGCAGACCACATGTCGTCCCGGATCGCGGGCATCGCCGCGGCAGCAGCCATCACGAAAAAATCCCGTTTTGGGCTGGTGGCTGCAGTCGGCCAGCGGTTCGCCGAACACGTTGCGCGGTCCTTCGGGGCGTTCCGGGGAGCTGTCAAAGGCCATGATCGGTGTCGCTTGCTGTGGGTTGGTGCAGGTCTGCACCTGCGATGAGGCTACGCAGCATTCCTGCCACGGCCCCGGCTTGCACGAGGCCCATCGTACCTGTCCCAGGGATACGAACGCGATGCTGGCTATGGGCGGCGGTCGGCCTCCGCCGCCACGGCTGCGGCCAGTGGGCGCAGGTAGCGATAAATGCGCTTGTCCTTGCTGGTCGAGAACACCGCGATGACCAGATCCTGCTGTGGCGAAACGTACAGCGCTTGGCCGTCATATCCGGATTTGAACAAATCGCCATCCGCAAAGATCGCATCCCACTGGGCCAGCGCATTCACCGGACGTTCGCCCAGCTTCGCATGCAGGTGATCGATAACTGCAGTGGCGGTACGAAAATGTGCGTTCTGATCAGGATCGGTCATCCTCGCCAGGGCGCGCTTCGACAGCACGTCGGCGCGCTGCCCCGAGGGCGTGAACAGCAGGCCGAACCGGGCCAGATCCCGCAAGCGCGAGGAATACATCCCGTGGGCGATCGGACGGCCGTCCGGACTCAGTCCCAGCAGGCCGTCGCCCTCGGCGCCGATACGGGACCAGATGCGCTGCTGGACAACGTCGGCGTATCGACGGCCCGTGACGCGCTCGATCAGCAGCGCCAGCATGTTGGTGTTGGGGGATGCGTATTCGTACCGGGTCCCGGGCGGCCGAGCGGATGTCATCAGCTGCAGCGCGCGATCGTGCCCCACGGCCTCGATGCCGTCGCTGCGCTGCAGGATTCCCTCGGCATAAATGAGCCGTCCGATGCCCGAGTCCGGGTCTGCATACCCGGCGGCCGAGTCCAGCGCGTCGATTCCGCTGGCCATGTTCAGCACATGCTCGACACTCGCGCCTTCCCAGCCCGAGCCGGCAAACTCGGGCAGGTAGGCGACGATGTCCCGGTCGCCATCGATGGCCCCCTCGTCCAGCAGGCCGGCCACGATCGTGCCGGCCAGCAACTTGGCAACCGACCACCACAGGTGGCTGTCCTCGCGGCGCATGCCGGGATACCGCTCCACCACGACCTGCCCGCGATGCAGGATCAGCAAGCCCTGCACCCGGCTTTGTGGATCACCCAGCAGTTCGGTCAGCGAGAGCGTGCCCTGCGCCGCTTCCACCCGCAGAGACAGCAAATGTGCCCCGGTCCGGGGCCGAGGGGGCAGGGTTGTGATCTCGCCCTGCGCGGCGACCAGGTGATGCGGAAAGAACGCCGGCATGTTCAGGTAGCTGTAGAGCGCCTGATTGCCCGCCCGGGTCAGCTTGAAGGGATCAAACCCGGCCAGCAGGTATTCGCTGCGCTGGGCGGTGAAGCCGTCGCGCGCCACCGCCACAGGCCAGAGATGGTCCAGCGGATCGGCAGGCGGCGCCGCAGCCGCAGGCGCCGCGAACAGCAGACCGGCCAGCAAGGGCAAACAGGCGAGGCGGTGCATGGCGTTCATTGGTCCCAGGTCCTCACGTATTCATGTTGGCCCCAGGTTGGCCAGCTGTCGCTGGCGGCGGGGCTCGGCTGTCCGGTGTGGACAAAGTGTCGAAGGCTGCTTGTGATCTCCTCGTGCAACCGCTGGCGCGCCGCCTCGTTCTGCGGTGTCCAGGCAAAGCGCATGTAGCTTTTCTGATCGTCGATGAAGTTGCCGAACACGAACGGCAGATCCAGGCCATGGAGGGTGCCGAAATCACTGCGCCAAGGCTCGGGGTAGTCGTCCCACGCGAAGCGGTAGACATAAACAGCGGGCAACTGCGCGGCATAGGCCCGTTCGAACTGCCGCAGTTTGCGACCGACCAGCCAATCGCCGAGGCCGATGCGCACACGGCGTTGCCAGCGCTGCACCAGGCCCAGCGTTTGATGGATGGTGGCGTCGCGTGGCTCGCCGTTGACCAGGGGCCAGCACGCGCCGGCACTGGCGCCGACATTCTTGAACCCGGCCAGAGTCGACATCTCGTCATCGGTGCGGCCGATGAGCAGAGGCACCTCGCTCACCACCTGGGGCGCGGGTTCATCCGCCTCATCCTCATCCAGCGCCATCAGCACATGGCCGTCGGCGACAAAGGCCGGGGGCAGGCCGATACCGGAGGCCTGGAGCAGTTCCGTCGTCGACCGGTTGAGCAAAAAGTCGCGCTGCGCCTGTGGTGGCTGTGCGGTCAGCCAGTCGTCCACTGACGGTGCATCGTCCGCGCGCTGGCGCAGCAACTCGCCGAGCAGCTTGGCGGTGCGCTGCTGACCGGTCTGCGCAGACGCGGAAAACGGTATTCCCGAGAAGCTGATCGCGCGGGCGAAGGACCCCTTGGCGAGCGGCGAGCGCAACAGCCCCAGTACCGCGACGGCGCCCGCCGACTGGCCTGCCAGCGTGAGATTGTCGGGGTCGCACCCGAAGGCGGCGCAGTTGCGCCGGGTCCAGTCGAGGACCGCAATCATGTCGAGCAGGAAGTAGCTGCCGGAGTCTTCTGCTGGCTGCCCGGTGTGCAGGGCGCGGCTTTGCAGCGAGCCCAGCACGCCGAGGCGGTAGTTGGCGGTGACGACCACGGCGTCCAGCGCTTCAGCCAGGCGTTCGCCGTCGTAGATCGGGTAGGACGCCGTGCCGGCGATGCCGCTGCCGCCGTGAAAGAACACCAGAACCGGCCGCCCGCCCCTGAGCGGGCGGGGCGCCCAGACGTTCAGATAGAGGCAGTCCTCCGATCCATAGGGCTTGTCGAACGCGGTTTCATCGAAGCTCGTGTAGTAGTTTCCGATTTGTGCGCAGGCGCTGCCGGCTGTCTGTGCCGACCGCAGCCCGTCCCAGGGGCGCACGGGCTGCGGGGCGCGCCAGCGCAGCAGGCCCACGGGCGGGGCGGCGTAGGGCACCCCCAGGAAGCGGTCGACCTTCGCCAGGGATTGCCCGGCGAGCTGGCCGGCGTCGATGGTGACGACACTGGCCTCGGCAAGCGGCGTGCAGGCCCACAGCACGACGACGATCAGATGACGCAGGCTCATGCGCCGAACTCCAGGCTGAAGCGCGCGGACAGGGTTCTGGGCGCATTGAGAATGAAGAAGTCGCTGCCCACGGCGCTGTTGATCCGACTGACGGGGGCGGTTTCATCCAGCAGGTTGGCGCCGCTTAACGTGAGCTTGGGGCGGCCGCTGATGCCGGGCATCGTGAAGTTCAGGCTCAGGTTGACGGTGGCGTAGTCATTGACCAGGTCTTCGCTGGTGATGTCGTTGTAGGTCTTGCCCACATAGGTGTAGCTGACCAGGCCGGCAAAGTTGACCGCCCAGTCCGGCGAGCCGAAGACGGCCGCGTTCACGCTGTACTGGTACTCGGCCGATCCCGGCAGTGGCGTGCCCGCCGGCACCGTGCTCCGACCTGCTTCGAAGGGCACCGTCGTGCGTGCGTCCACCATCCCGCCGGTTGCCGAGAGGACCACGCCTGGGATCGGAGTCAGCCAGCGCATGCTGGCCTCGAAGCCCTCGCTGCGCGCGCTGCCGACGTTGTCGTAGTAGTTGATCTGCAACGAGTTCTTGAGCACCACCAGCGCATCCGTGTAGTCGATCAGGTAGGCCGTGAGATCGAATTCGAAGCGGTTGTCGAACCAGCGTGTGCGCAGGCCCAGCTCGTAGTTCCAGATCGTGTCGGATTTGTAGGTGCCGGGCACGTTCTCGATCTCGCTTTCCGGGATGTTCTGGATGCCGCCGAAGCGAAACCCCTTGCTTGCGAGTGCGTAAAGCGAGTGTTCGTCGGTGAAGCGGAACAGCGCGGATATCTTGGGATTGAAGCCTTCTTCGGTGATGGACGCGGTGAAATCGGCCGGTGACATTCCGTTGTTGACCAGGCGGGCACCAACGCCCTGACCGACAAAGCCGCCTTCGACTTCGGTGCGGAACAATCGTCCACCGAAGGAGAGTTCCAGTGGAGACCAGGGGATCCAGGTCAGATCGAAGAAGAACGCCTGCTCCTGGGCGGTTGCGTTGGTTTCGGCACATAACACCGACAATTCACAGGCCAGGCCCGTGGAGCCCGGGACCACCGAGTCCAAAGCCTGCTCGAGCGCATCGCGCAACCCGAGCACGTCAGCCACCGCCAACAGCGAGTCCACGGTGTCGTCCAGCAACACGCCGGTCTGGTTGAGGGCCTCGGCGTTCAGCACCAGTCCGTAGCGGATCGGGGAGTGCAGGTAGTAGGCGCCGGCCAGCCATTCGAAGCGTTCGCCGCCGATGGACTGGAGCCGCAGCTCCTGCTGAAACGAGCTGGATTCCTGGTCGGTGACGAACGGAATCGCCAGCGCGTCGGGCGTGCCCGGCGGAGGCGTCCCCAGCAGGGTTCCGTAGGTGTCAATGATGTTGAAGCGCTGCTTTTCGGTGCGCGAGCTGGAGGACACCAACCGCACCGTGTCCCAGTCGTACTGGATCTCCAGGTTGTAGAGGCCGAAGTTATGGTAATTCGGCCATGGCAGCAGGCTGCCTTGTGTTTGCCGCGGGCCATCGGGCGAGTCGGAGATGACCAGGCCATTGTCGGCGTCGTAGCTCTGTTCCAGATACGTGAACTTGACCTGCAGGGCATCGCTGGGTTGCCACAGCGCCACCGCCCGAATCTGGTCGCCATCGCCGGCGTTCACGTCCTTTGCGGCTTGTTCGGGACGTAGATCGTCCGTGACGCCAGGGTAACTGCGCCGGATATAGGCCAGGCGCAAACCCAGGTCGCCGCCTTCGCCCAGCAGCGGGACATTGACGACCAGGCCCTGGGCCCAGCCTACCGAGCCCTCGTCCGGGGCGATGAGCTGTCCGAAGTAGCGCGTTTCCCATTGATCCGGCGCCGGGTCATTGAGGCGATAACGCAGCACACCGGACAGAGCCGCACCGCCGAACAGCGTGCCCTGCGGCCCCTTGAGCACCTCGACCGCGGCGAGATCAAAGGCCGATAGGTCCGGCGTGATACTGGCGGCATAGGGCTCGTTCAGGGCGGTGTCGCCAATGAAGATGCCCACCGGGTAGGGCACCGTGCTGGTCGGCGAGGCACTGGTCGAGATGCCGCGAATCACGATGCGCTGGTCGCCGGGTCGCGCCGAATTGGCCGTCACCCCGGGTGTCTCCTCCAACACCTCGTTGATGCTCAGTACCCCCATGGATTCCAGGGCCTCGCCGTCGATCGCGGCGATGGACGCCGGGATGTCACGCAGCGATTCCTCGCGCTTGGTCGCGGTCACGACAATTTCCTCCAGCACGGTTCCGCCCGAGCGCGGAGGCTTTCGCGCCGGTTGCTGGGCCGGCTCCTCCAGCGTGATGACATCGTAGGTTTTCGGCGGGTCGTCGGCGGTGGCCTGATCGTCGGCATCTTCCGTGGACTCGCCGGACGCCTGACCGCTGGCCGGGTTGGCCGACTCCGAATCGTAACCGAACAATTCGTCGAGGCTGTCCTGTGCAACAGCGGTATTTGCGCAGGACAGCGCAATCCAGGTCGTGGCGAGCAGCAGGCCCGGCATGGAGTCTTTCATCTGGGTTTCTCCCCCCTTGATACGCACCGCTTTCAAGCGGTGTCGATGGCGCGCGAACGGCTCACCAACCCGATGAGCCGGCCCCTTTGCTGAAAGTGGTTTGCATCGCCGCGATGGCTTCTTCGTCCAGGGGCGGCAGCTGTGGCATGAGCAGTCCGATCAGGTGGTCCAGCCGATACACCAGCGACGTGAGTTTGGGTGCGTACCCACCGTTAGCGACCAGGGGCCGGAACAGCGGCTCGAATTCGTCTCTTGGCAATGCGGCCAGCGCCTCGAGGTCGGGCGTGATCGACGTGTTGCTGCCGGAGGCGCGTGACCGCTCGGCGCTGGTCGCGACCAGGCCGATCAGGGCGTTGTAGGCGATGGCGACATCCTCGACCTGATCGTCCTCGCCACAACAGGCGCGGATCACCTGCGCCACGCAGCCCATGTGCAGCCGCCAGGCACGGCTGCCCGGCGGCGCATGGCAGAACTTCGGATACAGCAACTGCGTGCGCCGCACCGCGAGCAGATGCTCGATGAGCTGCTGGCGCAACGGCACCGGGCTGGCTGCATCGGGCATGGGAATGCGCGACATCAGTTCATCGAGAGCCTGCTGCTCCACCTCGGCAAGATTATCGACGTAGTTGTAGAGCGTGGCGTGGTTCACGCCGAGGTGCCGGGCCAGTGCCCGCATGCTCAAGGCCGCGAAGTCGGCGTCTTCCATCACCTGAAGCGCCGCCGCGACGATCTTCTCCCGCGTCATTTTTCGCGGCCGTCCGACCGCCGGTCGCCGTTCTGTCCCTTCAGCTGTCATCTTGTTTGTCCGAACACATAGTTTGTAACCAGTCGGTTATTTACTTTATAACCACATGGTTGTTAAATGTCCAGATCGGCTGTTGGGGCGACGAGGCTGCGGCCGGATAACGAAAATTCAGGCGCTGGCGCTGCCAGCCGGCGCCGATGGAGGAGACAATCTGATGAGTGATGCAAACGCCGGCCGCAAGGCCGGCTTCAAGTGGGGGCCGTTTACGTTGCGGATACCCTTTCTCCAGGCGCGCTGGTGTTGGCCCGAAGGGCTGCAGGGCGTGCTGGTCGCCGCCGCGACGGGGTTGGCACTGGTGCCGATCATGACCGGCTATTTCGGCCTGAGTTTCGAGCAGGCGGTGGCCGCCTCGCTGATCCACTCGGTGCTGATCTCCTCGGCGATCCTGGTCTTCGGCGAGCCCTACGCCCCGGGCTGGATCACGCCGGCCCTTCCCTTGGTGCTGAGTTTCGTCATCGGCGGCTTCGACTGCCCGGAGCTGCGCTTCCAGGCCATGACCGCCCTGTCGCTGGATTTCGCGTTCATCGTGATCCTGCTCGGTGTGACCGGACTCGGGAACCGCTTCATGCTGTGGCTGCCGGCGCCGCTGAAGGGCGGCATCATCCTCGGCGCGGCCATTGCGGCGTTCAAGCGGGTGTTCCTGGACGACGCCGATAAGTATTTGCTGGCGCAGCCGATCAGCACCACGCTGGCCTGTGTCGTCTGTCTGCTGCTGGCGTTTTCACTGCCGTTGCAGCGCCTGCGGGACAGCAACCGCTTTGTTCGCACCCTGGCGTCGCTAGGACTGCTCCCCGGTTTTCTGCTGGCTGCGCTGGTGGGGCCGCTGGTCGGGGAGATCGACTACGACATCCAGTGGGGCGTGCTCCTTCCGCCCGTGCACGAGGTTTGGGCCAAGGCATCACCGCTGGCAATCGGCTGGCCGGATGTGAGCCTGCTGCTGCAATGCCTGCCGTTGGCGCTGGTCGCCTACATCATCCTGTTCGGGGATTTGGTCACCGGCAATGAGGTGTTGCGCCAGTCGGCGGACCAGCGACCGGATGACCCGGTCGATATCAACCCCGCCCGCTCGCATCTGTCGGTTGGCATCCGCAACGTGCTGATGGCGTTGACGGCGCCGTTCTTTCCGACGCAGGGCAGTCTCTGGGCCGGGGTGCATGTGATCGTCGTGCAGCGATGGCAGCGCGGGCGGGAGTCGATGGATCAGCTGTTCTCGGGGCTTGCGAGCTACTACGTCATGGGCCTGCCCGCGATGTTTCTGCTGCTTCCGCTGCTGACGGGGCTGAAGCCGCTGATGGGCATCGCGCTGTCACTCACCCTGGTGCTCACCGGGTTTGCCTGTGGATTCGTTGCCATGGCGATCCCGCGCAATCCCACCGAACGCGGGGTCGTCCTGCTCACGGGCGTCGCCATTGCCGTGTTTCCGGCCTGGGTGGGCCTGCTCGTGGGCATCGGCGCCACGGTGGCCCTGACGGGCTTTTCCCCCACAACTGACTCTCGAGTGAGCTGACGCCATGCTGATACGCCATCGAATGCAGGCGGCGCTGCTGGCCCGCGCCACCGCACTGATCCTGGCCTGCGCCGCGGTCGCAGCCTGCGCCGGGCCATCGCAAACACCATCCGCCACCCCGGTGCTTCCGGACACCCGCACCATCACGGCTTGGATCGCCGAGATCGAGGCGCAGGGTATTCGGCGTCCCGGCTGGGCCGCTGACGACTGGACCGAACAATGGGCTGCGGCCAAGTTCCGGGAGTGGGGTCTGCAGGACGTACTGCTCGACCCCATCGCGGTCGAACGGCATGAAGAACAGCATTGGTCGCTGACTGTCTGGCCGGTCGGAGCGCCGGAGCACGCCACGGAGATTCCGTCCTGGCCGATTCCGCTGTCTGCGAATGCAGACCACCTGGAAGGCGAGCTTGTGCTCAGCCCGACGCTGGACGACGTGAAGCCAGGCAGCATCGCGGTGGTTGAGTATCCGTTGATGGTGATGGACCAGAAGACCCTTCGCGACGATGTCGCACGCTGGCACCACGACCCCGACAACGAGTTCGAAACCCTGCAGCAAGTCCTGCCGATGGGCGAACGCTTTCAGAAGGTGATGGACCCGGAGATCGCCGCGGGCGCCATCGGCTACATCGGCATTCTGGATTTTCCCTGGGATGACAACCGCTACTACGTGCCCTACGACGCCAAGCCACGCTCGGCGCCGGGTCTCTACCTGTCGCGGTCCGCCGGCGACCGGCTGTTGGCGATGATGCGTGACGGCCCCGTGCATGCCCGCATCGAGCACCACAGCGAACGTCGTCGGGCCACGTCACACAACGTGCTGGCTGCGCTGCCGGGCCGGTCCGACGAGTGGATCATGATCGGCTCCCACCATGATGGCCCGTGGCACTCGGCCGTCGAGGACGCCAGCGGCGTTGCGCTGGTCATGGCCCAGGCCAGGTACTGGGCCCAGGTGCCGGAATCGCAGCGGCCACACAATCTGCTGTTCCTGCTCAACGGGGGCCACATGTCCGGCGGGGCCGGGCTGCACCACATGGTCGACAGCCGCCGCGAGTTCCTGCAGTCCGACGTGGTTGCCGCCATCCACCTGGAACACGCGGCGCTGGAGGCCACCGTGGTCGACGGCCGGCTGGTGCCTACCGACAAGCCCGAA
This sequence comes from Abyssibacter sp., assembly GCF_964229365.1. NCBI lineage: Bacteria > Pseudomonadati > Pseudomonadota > Gammaproteobacteria > Chromatiales > Oceanococcaceae > Abyssibacter > Abyssibacter sp. The sequence continues at coordinate 64,963 of NZ_CAXRDQ010000087.1, forward strand.
CCGCGCTGGTGGTTCACGAGCTACATCCCGCAGCTGGAGGACATCGTCGCCACTGCCGTCTGCAAGCAGGACCTGCGACGTTCGTTGATGATGCCTCCCTATGGTTGGCCACGGCCGCAAGCAAAGCACCCGCCGACCGATGCCGCCTACTTCTTCTCTACGACACCGGTTGTCAGCCTGCTTGCTGCGCCGATGTATCTGTTCGACCCGGCGGACCGGATGAACATGGTGGATGTCCAGGCGCTGGAGCCCATCAGTCGCGCCGTGATCGACATGGTGGTGGCACTGGATGGCGTGTCTGCCGCGGAACTGCGCGCCGCCGAGTACCTGCCCGGGAGTGAAGACCGGCGGCCCCCCGATGCGCAGGATTGCGGGGCATGATCGCCGTGACGACTGCCGGGCAGATTGACCACGTCGGCCACCACCCGCATCTGGCCGCTGATTGAATCGACGGCCTGGCCTGGCCGCAGACACGAGAACGCCACCGAACGGTGGCGTTCTCAATGACAACGCAGCGGGGGCGCGGACGGCGCCCCGCCGCGTCCTGGCGCGTCGGTTGGTGACCTTTAGTAGAAGCCGTCGCAGTTGGAAATCAGGTCGAAATAGCGATATGTCGATGTGGTGTCGCCCACCGTAATCGCGAACTGGGCGTTTTCGCTGGCCTGCACCACTTCGATATGGGCCGTTTCTCCGCGGCTGTCCGTGAGCAGCATTTCGCCGGCTGACGTCACGTAGGAGAACTTGGAGGTCGTAAGCGGGACAACGGTTTCCACCGTCACCGGCCCGATGGGGCAGCCGGCTTCCAGCTCGCCCAGATTGAGGGCAACATCGCCGTCGATCTGGCTTTCGATAAACCCGCTGTTCTCTGCACGCTCTCTGGAGTGCAGCACGAGTTGACCGAATTCGAACACGGCGGCAGGCAGGGAATCCCGCAGGTTGTCGTTTTCACGAACGCCATCGAATTCGATGCAGTAGTCCTGGTAGTTCTGCGAGTCAACGGTTTCGAGCTCGAAGGTCGAGGAGGCCAGCAGGTTCTGTTCGAGCAGGCTTTCTCTGACGTTGTTGTCGGATTGCAGATGCGTGTACTCGCTAAGCCGCTGGCTGGGTTCTCCATATTGCGTCCCCGTGTCTGCACCACAGGTCACGCCAGCGGCGTCGCCAGAATCCGGCAGCGGCACGCGTTGCGTTTCCGGACCATTGAGCACACGTCGCTGGATCGTGCTTCCGGATTCGGAAATCCATTCGCAATCGACATAGACCCGGCGATTGGTCTCGTCGTCTTCGGTGTAATAGCCGGAGTTGCAGTCGGTTGTGGTGACGGTTTTCTGGTTCAGCGCCTTTGGCTGGGAGGCCTTCGACCGACTGATCTGGAAGGCTCTGCTCAAGTCGAGCACCGCCGAAAAGTAGGCAGCGGAATCGTCCGGCGTGACGATATCGGTAACGGCTTGATCCGCCAGCGGCGGGTTCGAGTTGTTGCTGCCACCCGAGCCGCCGCCGCAGGCGGACAGGCTGGTGATCAGAATGGCAGACAAAAGAGTGTTCGCGCTCATGCGATAAGCGTTGGGCATTACAGAGGGTCTCGTAAGATGGGTCTTGAGATGACCAGAAACGGATGTGGTCGTCAGGCCGCTATATTATCGCTACGTACAGTCGCGACTGAAACCATCTTGCCGGGGACGCGCCGATGAGCGTGATGTTTCGGCGTCGCAACCGGTTGTGTGAGTCCGGCCCGAGCGATTCAGACCGTCGTAAAACTCGAGGCATCGGCGGACGCCTTTCCGCCATTTAATGCGCGGCTTTTGGTGGGCCTCCGGAGAGATAGGGGTTGCGGACCGGGGCGTGCCGCAAAACGGCAGGCTGCCCGGGTTGGCTGTCCGGCAGCGGCGACCTAATTCGTGCACCCAGCGCGGATATCGTCGCAACGCTGCCAAGCTCCCGAGCGGTCGGGGTAGGCGCGCGCAGAGTGGTAGCGAAAGCTGAGCTTGGCCGCGCCCTCAGGCCCTGCATCGTCCACCAGGCGCTGGTCCGCATCGTCATATCCGGATTCTCCTGGCCGCTTCAGCCAGCGATCGAACCAGGCCAGCGTGTAGTGCTGCAACGGGCCGATTCCCCAACCGCCGCGGCAGGCGCCACTGCTCGTATCCGGACACCACGATGTCGACGGAAAGGTCGGGACCTGGCTGAAATCAAAGTGCGTCACGCCGGCGATCGTCAACGCATACACGGGTACGCCGGCCGCAACATAGTCATTGAACGCCAGCTCCAGGTGCTGCTCCGGGTCGGGCGGTGTCGTGTAGGGCGCCAGCGTGAACACGCCCGACAATACATCCACGCTCAGGTCGTCGGCGCTGATGTAATCGCCGGTCAGGCCCAGGCCCGGCACACGAGGAACAGCAAACTGGCCCGCGAGCAGGGGCGTGGACCCGGATACCAAAGGATCCCAGGCGACCAGTGCATCGACCGGGTTCTCGGCATCCTGCAGTCCCGACCACGGCTCTGCACCGTCTGCACCGAGGCCGGCAACCGTGGAGACACCGATCGCGCCCGCTGAATGCCCGGTAATTCCCAGCCGGTCCGGATCTATCCGGTCATGCAGCGGATTGTTTGCGTTCACCGGGGTGGGGTAGGTGCCCGAGCAGGTCTCGTTCCAGGAATACGGTGTGGACGGATCCGATCGGAAGAAATCGATGGCATTGACCAGGCCTGTCACAAAGACATTCGCGTTGATGTTGCCGCCTTGCCCCAGGTTCGGCGTCTGCAGGTCAGAGCGTCCCTGGCCGCGAGGGTCGAAGGTCATGACCACGTAGCCGGCGCGCACCAGCAGTTGCGCCGCCCACCAATAGGCGGTTTCGGGGGCCTGGATCGAACCATTCTCGATCACCACGGCGGGCAGTCGTTGACCGGTCGAAATCCGAGGTGCCCACACTCGTCCGCTGATCCGCGCACAGCCCTCGTCGTAGAACACGACCGGAATGACTTCGGCCTCGGTCTCGTAAAAGGAGCTGCCATCCGGTCCATCTACACTGGGGTGGCGGAACGGATCGCCAGTGCACTGCAGCGACCAGGTTGCACAAAGCGGCGTAACGGTCGTATTGCCGGAACGCGGGTCCAGCCAGCTGGGGTCCGTCAGCGAACGCTCGGTCCACGCCAGCAAATTGGTGGCCGACTGTGCAACCCAGCGCGACTCGAAGTCCGGCGACAGCTGTTCTGTGGTGGCTTCCAGCGTTCGCGCAAAGTTCGCGGCCTCGCAAGCCGTCCATTCCGCAGAGGGGTAGGGCGCCGTGTCACAGCTGCGATCGAGCCCATCGGGTTGAGTTGGGGTCACGCCCCCGCTGGCGCCATGTTCGTTGTTCGAAGCCTCGTCACCGCTGCAGCCTGCGACCGCGGCAGCCAGACAAATCACCATGAACCGGCGATACGTCAGTCTCATACTCGCACCCTGGGATCTTTTGTTATGAGCCGAGGATACTCCGGTATGAATGACGACTGGCTAATGCCCCAAGTCTGAATCGGGAAGCCGTTTGCTCCAATGGACCCTGCGTCGCCGAAGCCGCTGCCCCCAGAACCGAGGTTGGTAAGGTTCGCTCCCAAACCCCCTTGTCACACCAACCCAGGAACAACTGATTTCATGCGGATCGCATTAACCGTCGCATTGATCGCGATAGCCCTCTGCGGTTGCAGTCTCCTGCAACCGAGGCCTGCACCGCCGGAAGCGCAGCGGCCGGCCTTCACCATCTTCTACACCGCCTGGGTCAAACCCGATGAGAAGATCGCCACCGTCAAGATTCGCTTGTCGGAGAATCCGGAGTGGGTGAACTGGATGCGCTTCTATATCGACCCTGCTCGGCACAGCGGTTTGCTCAGTAGCGGCCAGCTATCGATGCAGGGCAATGAAGCGCTGTGGACGCCGCCGGATGAAGACGCCTGGCTGCAATACGATGTCCAACTGGAAAGCCAGCGCAGCAATGGGCGCTACGACGGGTACATGACAGACGATTGGGCGCTGTTCCGCGCGGATGATCTGGTGCCGCCGGTCCGTACTGATTTCAAGGATGGCACCCAGTCGAAAGCCAAGCTCGAGATCAATGTGCCGCAGAATTGGTCCGTCGTGACCCGTTACCCGCAGTACACCAGCGGTCGTTTCAAGGTCGACGATGACGACCGCCTGATCGACCGCCCGACCGGTTGGCTGCTCATGGGCGAGATCGGTACTCGGCGCGAAACCATTGGTGGTACCAAGGTCACCGTGTCGGCCCCGGTGGATCAGGGCATCAAGCGCATGGACATGATCGCGTTTCTGCGATGGACGCTGCCGACCATGCAGGAGCTCTTCCCCGAGTTTCCGGAGCGGCTGCTTATCGTCAGTGCGGATGATCCGATGTGGCGTGGAGCGCTGTCGGCCCCGAACTCGCTTTATCTCCATGCCGATCGCCCCATGATCAGTGGCAATGGCACCAGCACGATGATTCACGAGCTGGTGCATGTTGCGATGAGTGCGAGCAGCGGTCCCAAGGCCGATTGGATTGTCGAAGGACTCGCCGAGTATTACTCGCTGGAAGTCCTGCACCGCTCCGGCACGCTCAGCACCGAGCGCTACGAAGCGGCCCATCGGGCACTCGCCGAGTGGGGCGCCGAAGCCGAGTCGCTGGACGTGGATCGATCGCATGGTCCGATCACTGCTAAAGCCGTGGGACGGTTGCGAGCGATCGACGCCGAGATTCGCGAACAAAGCGGCGGTGAGCGCAGCCTGGACGACGTCGTGCGTGGCCTCGCTACTATGGATGGCGACATCACGCGTGAGGCTTTCGATGCACTGGTTGAATCAGTGTTTCATTAGGGAAACACTGATCTATTCACGCCGCCAAGTTGCTGCCTGAAAACAGGCCAGGCAAGGCGCGAGAAGCGAAGTTTGGTCATTCCAAATAAGCGACGAGCAACGCCGCATGGCCTGTTTTCAGGCGCAATCCGGCTCCGTCTTGGTGGTGTGAATAGATCAGTGTTTCCCTATAACAAGACACGGCAGACCAAATGAGCAAAACGACGATTTCAGGCCGCAAGATACTGATTACGGGCGCATCCAGTGGCATTGGCCGCGCCGGGGCTTTGCAGCTTGCCGCCGAGGGCGCCCAGGTGCTGTTGACCGCGCGGCGCGCCGATGAGCTGGCCTCGCTGGTGAGCGAGATCACGGCCGGTGGCGGTCAGGCGCAGGCGTACCCGATCGACCTGACCGACAACGATGCGGTTGATGCGCTGATGGCAAGCCTCTTCGAAGAGCACGGCAAGATTGATGTGCTCATCAACAACGCAGGCCGCTCGATCCGGCGCTCCGCAGCAAAATCACTGGAGCGCCTGCATGACTACGACCGCTGCATGCAGATCAATTACTTCGCCCCGTTGCGACTGATCCATCACGTGCTGCCGTCGATGCTGGAAGCCGGTGACGGCCACATCATCAACGTGCTCACCTGGGGCACATTGATGCCGGCGGCCTACTTTTCTGCCTACACCGCAAGCAAGTCTGCGCTGGGCACCGCAACGCAAGGGATGGACGCCGAACTGCGCAGCAAGGGTGTTGCCTTCACCAGCCTGCACTACCCGCTGGTGCATACCGCCATGAGCGCGCCCACCGATCACTACAAGAAGATGCCCGGCATGAGCGCCGAGAAAGCCGGGGGCTGGATGGTCAAGGCCGTCCGTAACCGGCCCGCGCGTATCGCGCCGCCGTATGCAGTGGCCGCGGGCCTGGGCAATACGCTGATGCCGGGTACGTCGGCGGGTATTGCGGGGCGGTTAAAGTTCTGAGCAACCGGGATCGGTGGTCGCCAGGGGCATGCGAGGTATCAGAAGTTTCCTGACGCGACTTGGCTTTAGCCGGGCGAGTGTTCGAGCGCGAAATCAATAGCCGCCGTCACCGCAGCCACCTGAGCGGCAATACAGTTCTCGGCGTCCGTGCGCGGGCTGTCGGGATAGACCTCGGTCGTGGTGCGGTAGGGGGCATCGGTCATGCCGGCGCAGAGGTGCAGTTCACCTAGCGGGTAGCGGATGACGCCCGGAGCCACGACCGGCGAACCGATGATTTCGCCCTGCGCATCGGCCTCGGCAATATGCGTCACGGTCGAGACAGCGCGAATCACAGCGTTGTGGAAGTCGGGTTGCGGCCGCTCGGTGTCGTCGACCAGATAAAACCCATCCGGAATCTCGCCGGGCTCGAAAGGTTTGCCGTCACGCGCGGCCAGGGCAGGCCGAAACTCGGTCTCGTCGGTGTCCGTCGTTTCATGCAAATCGATGTGCATGACGACGCGTGACCGCAGCGGCTGCACCAATGCCCACAACGCGGCGGCCTCCTGCGCGGGGCTGCTGGCCCGGAACGACCGGTTCGGGTCCACCGCCGCGTGGTTCCAGCGCTGAATGCGCTCGTAACCCCAGGGGCTGACGCAGGGGGCGACCAGCAGGTTCACCTGATCAGCGTACGCTTCCGCCGCGTCGTCCAGAAACCGCAACGCGCCCAGAACTCCGCTGGTTTCGTATCCATGTACCCCGCCGGTCACCAACATGATGGGTTGGGCGTCATCCCAGTTGCGGCTGCGTAACGCCTGCAGGGGATATCGGGCCGGGTCCACGTCCAGCCGCCCGTACTCCAGGCGATCAAAACGCTCCGCCAATTGCTCGATGACGGTCAACACATCATCTGCGTAGCTGCGCCGGACGAGTTGCTGACGACTCCACTGGGCAAGCTCGGCTTCGTTCCAAGCGGTGCCTGGCGTGCCGATGGGATAGGGCGTGGTCGCAGTGTTCATATGGATGGATTTGGGAGGGGCGGGTACCCGGTCCGATGACGGCTCACGAATCCGGCGGAATCGAATGCGTCGCCGCAGCGGGCTTCGATCATGTTACCGAAACCGTCGGTTGTGCCCTAGAGAACAGGAACCCACCCAAAAAACCGAGTCCGGCCTAGCGTCGAAGGCCTGCAGCGCAGGTGCCTCACGCCGGGTCACGCGGATACGTCATCGCGGTCGCGCAAGTCTCGGGCTTGATCAGCCACTTTCTCTCACAGGCGGATCGTACTAGGCGATGCCGAGCAAACACCCCCGACCCAGGCGTCCACACCGCATCAACGACGTCCGCCGCTTCCTGATCGCGTTCTGCTACGACCAACCATCGCAATAGCTCGATGGTCGGTTTCGCGGCCAAGGCGTCGAGGTTCGAGCCATCCGCATTCACGCCTGTCCGATCACGCAGCTGCTCCGCCACATCAGCGCCTCGCCGACCATCGCTTGCACGATAGACCTCTGCGGTGAGCGCCAGCGCCCAGGTGACCATGCGATTGGCGTGGGCATTGAGCGTCGTGCCGGCCGCTAATCGCTGCTGAATCTCGCTGTTGGCTAATTCAACACAGTCGGCTGCCGCATCTAGCCGTCCCGCGGCCATATTCATTTCGGCACACCCGGCCAATGACGTGATCCACTCCCCCCAGATCCCGATATGACTGGGGTCCTCCGCGCTGAGTTGGCCCAAGAACTCTGCGCCTTCCTCCGCAATCTTGTAAGCCTGGTCCAAGCGATTGGTGAGATAGGACCCCACGCTCTGCGCCGTGATGGCATAGGCACGATAGGCTTGGTATTGGCGATTCCTGGGTTCGAGCGTAAACAGTCGATCTTGGATTCGACGGGACTCAGCAGCGTCCTCAAGGGCTCCTGTTGCGTCCCAATTTCGGGCTCGCTGAGTACTCCTCAGCAACAATGTCAGACCCAGCGTGTTCAGGGCCTCTGCATGCGTCGGCTCAACCTCCAGCAACGCCGCATATGCGGCGATCGCGGACTCAATATCCCGATCGGACTGGCCGCCGCTATAGCCCACCAACCGCTTTCTTGAATCCGCAAGCACGCGCCGCGCGTTTGCTCTGCGCAGCATCGCCGTAACGTTCAGCGGATTGCGATCAATTAACGACTGCTCGATGCTGATCGCTTCGAGCAACAGTGCCTCGACTTCCGGCATCGCCTCGGCCTGCGTGGTCTTGTCTTCCTCCGCAATGTCACGGAGCGCCCTCGCTTTGGTCTCGAGCAACTGGGAGCGTGTTGATAAATAGGTCTCGGGCTCCTGGACCTGCGCCAGCGCCCCCAGCCCCGCATTCGAAGCTTCCAAGACCAGTCGGGAGTCCTGTAGGTCTAGCCCCTTGAGCGCCCGATACATGTGGACCTGTGCCAAGGTGCCGAAGCCGCCATCGTCTGCAGCTTGATCCAACAGAGCCTGCGTTGCCTTAACAGCCCCGCCCAGTCTCTCCAACGCTTCATTCGCACTGGCACCGACCTCAGTGTTCTCGTCACGGGCCAATCCGCTCTGAATTTCAAACAACCGGATGTCCCGCGTTTTCTCGGACTCGGACAACGAGTCAAGATACGCTTGGACTCGACCCGAGACCGCCTTCATCAAGTCGATTCTTCCCACACCGACCAAGCTGTCGGAGAGATCGGTCACCATGTATGTCACTAGGTCTTCCGCCTGATGGCGGCGCTGTTCAGCCAGCGCCTGTTGCTGGAAGGCGAAGACGGAAAGCCCTACGGTCACCGCCGCAATCATTGCAGCGCCCCCTGCAATGATCGTGAGACGACGGTTTCTAGCGGCCAGTTCCCGTTGCTTGAGTTGATCGAACCCCACCCCCAGCATGCCTGCGATGAGCTTCAGCCTGGCGTTGGCACGGCCGTCGCCATCAGGTCGGGCATCAGCGGCGACGGGCTCTGCCGGATGATCGGTCAGCGCGCCATCATCCGCGACTAGGAACCGAATGGCCGGAGGAAAGCATTCGCGCTCAGCGTCACCGGGTTCACCGTCAACAATTAGGCAGAACACCCGGTCGGCGCGACCCAGCGACTTGAAGTAGCGGACTTCTTCGTTGACCCATCTGGAGTTCGCTGACGCCGGTGAGCAAACCACAATCAGGTTTCGCGCATCCCGCAGAGCGGCCTCGATTTCATGGCCGAGTTCCGGCGCGCTGGCAAGCTCGTCGCGATCCCGAAAGACTGGAAACAGGCGCTTGGGTAGTTCCTCACCGACGTGCCCGTGGCGAACCAGCCGTGCCGGCACTCTGTAGCTTTCGATGGCCTTGTGCGTCCATCGCCCCCAGCGCTCGTCGACGTGGCTGTAGCTGATGAACGCGAAGTAACGGTGCGAATCAGTCATGGTGGCCTCCCTGGCTGCATGTTGGCGGCTCGCGAGGCGCAAGCCAGACCGATGTCGAAGCTGACGGTTTCACCCGGTGAGTCCCGGTCCACCCGCTGGGCCGGAACGCGGTAAGCCTGCCTTGTGCGGCGCCAGCATGCCGGGGCGGCAGGCTTGTCCCGGCATGAAGGGTGAAATGGCGCGGCGTGACAAGAACCGGTGACGAATCAGGCGCTGATGCGAAATACGGAAGCGGTCACGCTAATCCCTGTCACGGTCATCCCTACCGTAATCAGGGGTCACCTGGGGATGACATCGATTAGCGGGTCAAACGACTTGTGGTTGCCGTCCGGCATCTTGATGCGCAGATTGCAGCTAATCGTGCAGAGCACGGCATTGGCCGACACCGCAATCGTGACCGTGTCGTAGTCACCGGATACCGTGCCGGTGAGATAGGCTTGCGCCTCGGTCACACTGACGCTGGACGGGCTGACGCTGGTCACCGTGACCGAGCGGCTGTCGGCCCCCTTGAAGCTGTACCGACCGCGCGCGTCGGCCGCGAGCGTAAAGGCGACGCTGTCGCCGGGGCTGACGCGGGCCGATTTTTCGACGACGCCGGGTTTGCCGTCGTTGAGGATATCGGCGAGACAGATGGAAACGCTGGCGCTCATGGGCTTGCTCCTGGCCGGGAATGAAAATCGGCGGCCGTGTGCCGCCGCTTGAACAGGTGCCACTCGGCACCGTGATAGTTGCGTTCCGCGAGCGTCCGCGCCGCGGCGCTTTGCGCCAGCGGCTGTCCGTTCGTGGCTTCCCGCATGGCGCGGACCACGGCATGCAGTGGATCGGCAGGATTTGGCAGCTGAGCAGCGATAGCGGTATTGCAGGCCGCCACCTTAATTTCGGTGGGCAGTTGCAGACAGGCGATCTGCTCGCGCGGATCACGCGTGGTGAACTGTGCCAGTCCTCGGGAAAGCTGACTGCCCAGCGCGTTGGCTTCTTCGACCAACGCTATGCGGCGCTCCTGAGGTGCCAGCAGCATCAAGCGGAGCGTGTGCAGCCGCAAGCTGGTGTGGTAACGAGATAAGGCCTCGTCCGCCACCGCATCGGTCGAATCGATGAACGACAGAGCGGATTCGACGATTGGCAGCGCCTCGGACCCGCGGTCTTCCAGGATGAGTATCTCGGCAGCCGCACGCCGGTTGTTGAGCAGAAACTCTTTGTGCCGTGCATTCGAGGGATCGCTTGTGGCCAGCGCATCCCAGTGGATTCGCGCCTTGTCGTTATGAGCCGCAGCCTGTGCCAAATGGCCGCTGACCACCAATGGTGCGACCAGTGAATCCAGAGCAATCGCCAGGTCCCGGCGGAACGCGACCGCCTGAGGGTCACTCGCGAGTCGTTGCTCGGCAAGCACAAGTGCTTGCTGCAAAAACTCGATGTGTGCCGCTGAATCACCGGCCGCGCCGGCACAGGTTCCAGCTTTGATGTAGTTGCTCGCGAGTACCCTGCGCGTTGCGTCGTCTCCTGGCCGCCGCAGCAGGATCCGAGTGGCCGTGTCGGCAGCCGCCCCCGCGGCAGTTTGACAGTCGCGGTGTAGATCCAGCCGGGTCAGGACGGTCGCGAGGTTATCGAGCGCGTACGCCTTCTCACGCTGCCAGTCGAGATTCTCGGGCGCCAGTTCGTTGAGTCGGTCGGCTGATCTGTCGTAGCGGACAAACCATGTGCGTGCTTGCTCGTACTGCGAACGCAGATAAAGGTCATACCCGATATAGAACTCGCTCTGCGCCATGTTGAAGATGGATTGCTGATCGGCGGGCTGGCGGCGCACCAGTTCCTCGTCCAGCCGCAGCGCTTCGCGGAAGGCCGGCGACGCGTCAGCGAGCTTGCCCTGCTGCACGCGCACATCGCCGATCTGGCGCAGGGCCTGGGCGCGGGCGGCGAGTTCGGTGTCGCTTAGGGTCTCGGGTGACACCTGGCCGAAGTAGGCCATCGCCTGTTCGCCAACGGCGTCGAGAATATCCAGCTTGCCAATCGGCTCCAGTTTCTCTCGCAGGTCCCCCAGCATGAACTGGATCAACCCCTCGGCCTGGCCCTGCCGGGCTTCCGCAATCTGGCGCTGGGCGTGGGCTTCGTCTCTGGCCTGCACGGCCAGAATGGCCAGGCCGACGGTGATGACGGCGATCACGCTGGCGACAGATGCCAGCGCCGTCAGACGGCGATTACGGGCTGCCAGTTCGCGCTGTTTGAGTTCGTTGAAGCCCACCCCGAGAATGCCGGCGATGAGCTTGAGCTTGGCGTCCGTCTTGCCGTCGCCGCCAGCGCGGACGTCGGCTGCGATGGGTTCTGCAGGCAGGTCGGTGATCTGCCCGGCGTCGTCAACCTGAAATCGAGCGGCTTCAGGAAAGCACTCCCGGTCCGCATCACCCGGCTCGCCATCGACAATCAAGCAGAAAACACGCTCGGCCCGACCCATCGCCTTATAAAGCTTGATCTCTTCGTTGACCCACTTGGACTGAGCGGCCCGGGGTGAGCACAAGACGATCAAGCTGGCGGAATCGTGGAGTGCCTTCTCGAGCTCGCTACCGAGTTGATGAGCCGATGCCAGCTCATCACGGTCCTTGAAGATCGGGAACAGCTTCTTCGGAATCGCACCGACAGGTGATTCGCGGCCAACCAGTTTGGTTGGTACGCGGTAGGCCTCGAGTGCCTTGTGCAGCCAAGTCGCCCACGCCTCGTCGGCGTGGCTATAGCTGATGAAGGCCTTGTAGCGTGCCGGCGTGCTCATGGCATGCTGCACCGGTGAGGACAGCGCGCCGGATCTCGACGCACAAAGATGCCTCTTACCGGCGTCTCCGCTGTCCGCTCGTCCATGAGGCCCCCACTCCCGGTGACTTCTTGCCAACCTGCCAAGGAGTCTACCGACCGTTTAGTTGCATGCTGTGAGAATTGTCGATATTCGGGTCGCAGTGAACCTATCTTTCGCGGTGGATTCGCACCTTTTAGTTTTGAACTGTGGCCGGTGCCACATGGTCGCTGACCACCAATGGTGCGACCAGTGAATCCAGAGCAATCGCCAGTTCTACCCGGTTCTTTCCATCTGATGCCAGCGTGGCAATATGCTGACGTTTCGAAAACACTAGGTTGATTTGGGGGGATTATGGCGAAGTTCTTAAATACCAGCGCGACGAACTATTTTTTGGAGGAACTCATCAAGACCGCATCAGAACGGCTGACGCTGATCAGCCCATTCCTGAAGCTGAACGATCGCGTCAAAGAACTGCTCGAGGATAAGGACCGGCTTAAGATTGACGTCCGGATGGTGTATGGGAAGAACGAGCTCCAGCCGGAAGAGATCAACTGGCTACGCGAGCTATCGTTCGTTCGAACCAGTTTCTGTAAGAATCTCCATGCTAAGTGCTATCTCAACGAAAGCACCTGCATTGTTACTAGCCTGAATCTCTACGAATTCAGTCAGGTCAACAACAATGAGATGGGAGTGCTTTTGTCAAGAGACGCCGACCCCGAGTTGTATCGCGATGCGTACGAAGAAGCCCAGCGCATCATTCGTATCAGCGATGAGGTGCGAATGTCACTGGAGAAAGTCGACAGCTCCAAACCTCCGCTCGAGAAGGCATCTTCCCAATCCGCGGCTGCTGACG